>DAIDIZ010000082.1 GCA_027451585.1 Chlamydiota bacterium | reverse complement strand
TTTTGTTGTCCCTAAATGGTTTTATCAGACAGGCAATTTCCAGCAAATGGAAAATATTGATCTTTATGTCAATTTTGCTTTGAAGGCAATGGAGCTGTTCCCTGAGGTCAAAGATTGGTGGTCTTTCAATGAGTTGGGGATAAAAGCCTTCCAACAAACACGAGAAGTTTATCCGACCGATTTACCGGAAGGAAGTTCTTTATCGAAACGGGTGCATGCAGCCGGGATTGCCACCCGCAATATGCTGATCGCCCATTGTAAACTCCACCAACAAGTGGCGAGTTTACATCCTGATAAAAAATTGGGGGTCACCCATCAGTTTCTTCAATTTGATACAGCAACAGGCAATCCTCTTGAACAGCTGTTTGCCTATTTCTTTACAAAATTTGCGTTTACTCCTGTTTATGAGTTTTTCAAGGAGGGGCGTTATTCTTTCCAATTCCCTTTTATGGCCAACATCCAGTTTGAAATGCCTAAAGAGGAACTCGAGGCAAATGGCCATTTTCTGATGCGACTGGGCGTGCAAGCGTACCCAAAGTCTTTGATGAAAATGGGATTCAACCACGGAGAAACCTATCCAGGGCACTCCGATGCCGTCAAAAACTTCCCCTTTTTTACTTTTGGGGCGACCTGTGAGTCTGGGGGAACTGTGATGCGATTTGGCCCTCGTTGGAAAGCGGACGCCATAGATACAATGCTCGATGAAGCGTTTTCTCTCACCAAGGAGATTTTCCTGACAGAATTTGGTTCGGATGCCAGGGTCCACAGGTGGGGAAAACCGGGATTCGAATTAAGTGACGCAGCCCAAGCAGAGTATCTACAACAACTGACCGAACGGATAGAGGCTTATGTTGCTCGAACAGGGAGAGAGATCAAAGGGATCTTTTGCTGGAGCGACTTGCGACGGCAGTTGGAGTGGGAGAACGGGCATGAATGCAAATTGGGAGTTCTCAATCCAGTCGTGGATGAAAAACGGCGCTTGACCGGTTGGCTCTCAACTCCTGCTTCTCAATACCTTGCAAAAGTTTATAAGGGGAAGGAAGAAACGCCTACAGAATGGATGAGGGAATGGCAAAATTCCATTTACGAAGGGCTTCGTCTTTTTGAGAAGGGGATGGATTATTCGCGCACCGCCTAAAATCCACTTATTTTTCTCCATCTGATGAATCGTTATCAGAAGAACAATAAAAATAACATCTTGTATGCCCACCAAAAGTACCTTTGCAGATCGAGATTTTTTTGGAGGAAGTCTGGCTTGTTTCTTCTGCTAGAATAGAAACAGTTGTATTTCTTTTTTCCTCTCCACAACGATCGAAGATTGATCTTAAATCATTTGGCTTTGTGCAGGCGTTTATTTGCGCATGGTCTTTTTGTTCCGTTACAGAGCAAAGAATTTTCTTCATGGTGCTGGTAAACAGATCGTCGGGGATTTGTTCAAAAACAAATTCTCTCATCCCTTGTTTTATGACAGGCGCCTCTGCAGAGGTCACGGTCTGGGTGTGATGATATTCTGGATATCTTTCTTGTCCGAAGACTCTTTTCTTGATGAGCTTATAGCCTGCTAAAGTAGAGGCTCGAACGATATCGTAGATCATTCCTTGATAGAACTCTTTTAGGTTTTTTGGTTTGCTTGGTGGGGGCGTTGGTTGAGCAAGAGTGATATGGACTCTGTCTTGAGGGCTTTGCATTTTTCTGCATGACTGAAAAAAGGCCTCAATAATGGGAGGAAGCGACTGCTTTTGGTATTGACTACCATCATGAGGACAGTTCCAATGAATTCGAGGAAATTTTTTTCCGTCGAGTGTCTGCTCTGCGTGAAGAGCTGCCCCGTCCACGCCAAAAAGAATGAAAACGCCCTTCTCTTTTAAGCGGTCGATTCTCGCGGTGGCTTCTCCGTTACCGTTTAAAGAATCAGGTGGTTGTAATTCCGTTGCCCAAATCGATCGCCCCAAAGATTGCGTGGGAGCGTGCCCCCATTTGGCGTCATGTTTTTGGATGAACGCTTCAGTAAAGGAAAAATTGCCTTCCCCAACGAAAAGTCTTTGTTTGTGATTCCCTGAGCACGGGGTGACTGTCATAAAAACTCTCAAACTACGTCTAGACGTTAATTCTTTTCTATATCAAGAGGCTCGATTTTACTTCTGATCAGGAGAAAAGATCAAGAAGTCCTTGTTTTTTAAGGAGACTTTTTATAAGATTCGGCCCGTGTTTACTCATTCTTATTTTTCTTTCCTCTCCTGTTATTGTTGCGCGGCTCCGCGCGTAAAATAATTCATTTTCATTCCTTTTATTTTTAACAATTTATTTAACAGGTTTTATGAGGAAGTTTTTTCGTTCACATACGATGGTTTTTCTTTCGATGGGGTTGGGGCTCGTGACGGGTCTTTTCAGGGTCCCCGTGTTGATGGGATTAGCAAGTGGCCTCTCTGAAATTTTTCTCCACTATCTCTCCATGATTGCAGCTCCCATTGTCCTTTTGGCAATTGTCTCGACGTTGATCTCGGTTCGTTTGGACGCGATCAAAACGTTAGGACGGCGAGTCATCTCTTACACGCTCCTGACGACCACTTTGGCATCCCTTATTGCGTTGGGGTGTTTCTTGGTATTGGATCCAGTTTCTTCTGCTTCTCAAGCGCTGGAGAAGGGAGCTGTGGTATCTCATTCCTATTGGGATTTTTTGATCGATATCGTCCCATCGAATATCGTAAAGGCGTTCTTAGAAAATAAGGTCATTTCGATTGCCTTCTTGGGTTTTCTATTCGGAATTTCTGCCCATTTCTTGCCTGAAGAGCATAGGACTACTTTACAAAAAGGGGCCTCGGCTCTTTTTCAACTCTTTTTGAAGCTAGCAGGGTGGGTTGTGTATGCGATGCCGATTGCGAGTTGGGCTTTCACGGCTCTTTTGGTTCAGGAGATGGGAGCGAATCGGACCGAAGTAAGTGGCTTATTTGTTTATTTGTGTGGAGTGATTTTGGCCAACTTGATTCAAGGGGTTGTGCTGATTCCTATTCTATTGAAAATGAATGGGATATCTCCTTTGCGTTTGGCTAAGAAAAGTTTCCCTGCGCTTTTGTTAGCTTTCTTCACCAAATCATCCAATGCAACGCTCCCTTTGAGTTTGCAAGTGGCAAAAGAAAAATTAAAGATTCGCCCCTACGTGGCTGAGTTCTCTTTGCCTCTTTGCACGGTGATCAATATGAATGGGTGCGCCGCATTCATCTTGTCTACTGTGCTTTTTGTAGCGGGAGTCAATGGGCACGTGTTCACTGCATTCGATTTAGTTTTTTGGGTTTTCCTCTCCGTCTTAGCTGCGGTGGGAAATGCGGGGGTTCCGATGGGGTGTTTCTTTTTGAGTAGTGCTTGTTTGATGAGCATGGATGTCCCTCTTGCGATGATGGGATTGATCCTCCCTTTTTATACGTTGATTGACATGGAAGAGACGGCTTTGAATGTCTGGTCAGACTTGAGCGTGACAGCCCTCATTGACGGGGAAGTTTCTGAGGTCTATACTCATTCCACTCCAAAATGGCCCAATAAAACCGACTTTTGAATCATTGTCGGTATAGGGGAAGATTTTCTCAAAATGTGCGAAGATTTTTTCTTGGTCAGCTAGGTCGAAATCATCCCGATAGAAACTTAAAAATAGTTCTTTTTGAAATGAGGACTTTGAAATATCGGGATTTTTTCCACTTGTCTTTTTTTTGTCAAAGAGTATCCTTTTACAAATGAAAGATGAGAGCCCCCTTCTTTTTGTCTCGGTTTCTCAGCTTCCTATCCATTGGATAGGAGAGGGGGGAATTGAGCTAAGGCTCGATCTTTTCCCCTCCATTGATTTCGGTGCGATTCGCTCGTTCCTGATGGGGGCTAAAGGGCCTGTTTTGTTCACGATCCGGCCTCAAAGAGGTGTCTCTTGGGAAGAGAGGCGCGCTCTCATTTTGCACCTTCTCGACTTAGAACCTCCGTTTTTTGATCTCGAATCGGATATAGATCCCTCGTTCTTTGATCTGGTTGTTCAATCTTTCCCGAAGACGAAATGGATTGTCTCTCAACATGTATTTGAGAAAACAGAAATCGATTGGAATTCGCTCCTTCTCTCGATGCGAAGAGAGGGGGCATGGGGCTATAAGATGGCTCTTTCTCTTCAATCAACTGTGGATGTGATGAAGGGTCTTTTATGGGCCTCTTCTCAAGAGAAGGTCAGTTTGATTTGCATGGGATCAGACGCCCAATTTAGTCGAGTTTTGGGCCCTCTTTTTGGCCATCAGGTGGGCTATGCGTGTGCCGAAACAGCAGTGGCTCCGGGTCAGCTCCACTTTGCCGATCTCGAATCCATTTACTACTATTCGCGTCTTAATCCTAAGACGGCCATCTTTGGTCTCATTGGAGATCCGGTCGACAAAAGCGTGGGTCATCTCTATCACAACCAAGTTTTTCGCGAGCGGGGGATCGATGCGGTCTACGTGAAGATGAGGGTGACTGCGGAAGAGCTGCCGGAGTTCATGCGGCTTTCTCCTCTTCTCAAGATCCGGGGGTTAAGTGTGACGATGCCGCTCAAGGAGAAAATTCTCCCTTTTGTCGACGAAATTGCCTCGGAGGCCCTACCCATCGGCGCGATCAATACGCTCCTTTTTGATCGGGGAAAGGTGTGGGGGACGAATACCGATGGG
>DAIDIZ010000081.1 GCA_027451585.1 Chlamydiota bacterium | reverse complement strand
AAATCCACGAGGAGTGGGTGACTGGAAAGCAATATTTAGACATGAGTCCTCTATTAAATCCGGGCTCAGAAAATAATTAAACGTGAGAGGTGAAAAGAGGGAGAAGATCGAATTTACAGAAAAACTGTTGCTTTGCCGTTGAGCCGAGAATCAGAAAAGGGCAAACTCGACGGATACATCGAAGAATTCGTCAAAGAAGTGGGCATTTCGAAGGACAAGATTGTTCGTTATTTCCGGGAGCGAGATTGGGAAGGGCTCGTTTCGGATCTTTATCGATTGACAGAGTCCCCAAAAACCTTTCCCACCGCGCTGAGAAAGATTTCAGGAGTCACAACCTTGGCTGCGCAATTTTTCACAAGATAGAGGGCGCTTTCTGACTCCCAAACGGGGATCCCTTTGAGCAGATGAGAAAGAGAAGCATCTCCCGATTTGAGCTTTGCTTCAGAGTGAATCCAGATCTCTCCCGTACTGACCGCCATCAGTTCCATCGCTGTCTGTCCCCCAGAGCGTGAACAGGTGATATCGCTCCGGTGAAAAAGAGGGGCTATGGCGTCGTCGCTTTGAAACGAAAAAGGGATGATCGATAAATGAGACGGGTAATTTTCTTCCCTTTTGACGAGCTCGACCACATCGCGAAAAAGACTTTTTCTTGCCCTAGAGTATTCACCACAAAAAACAAAGAGATAGATCGGATTTTTTTCAGATCCATTTTGTTTGGCAAAGTCGATGAACAGCCTTACATACTCGAGAGTTCCAAGGTGAGAAGGTTGAGAGCCTAGGAGAATGGTGAAGACCTTGGCATGGGAAGAGACTTCAAAGAGAACTCTCTCCGCCTCAATTTGAGACCGAATCGAGCCTCTTTCCCAGGTTTTTCTCATCAGATTGAGTTCAGTCTCCTCATTAAAGACCAGATGCAAGAAAACCGTGTTTTCAGAGCGGGGCTTCCCCTGGAGAGCTCGGAACGATCTTCGAACATTTACATCTTCATAACAAATATCTGATTCCGAAAGACCACAATGAGCCTGCCAGAAATCCTCTCTTGTCTGCCCTTCCTCTAGTAGAGGAGGAATTGTCCTCAGTTTCAGATATTTTTTATCCTCTTGGGAGAGTTCTTTGATGGAACGGAAAAAATGAGTCGCTTTTTTTGTAGGAAGATCGACGATGATTTTTTCTAAGACAATCTGTTTAGACCGTTTTTTATTAAAAAAGCGGATTGCTTTTACGATAGCGATCGTCGCCTGCGATTGCGTATCGATGACACGGTCGACATTTTCTTTGAGTAAAAGGCGAAGCGTATGAAAGAAAACGCTTGGCCAAGCGATGTAATCAAAGAGCCACTGAGAACTGGCACAGAATTTTTGGTACCGAAGATTCCCCTTTTTCTGGGCCCGATTCCAAGATTCGATCGAATATTTTCCAAGCCACCGCCAAATCCAATCCTTTAAAACATCTCGTTTGATGATTTGGATGTGAGAAGCCTCCTCTAAAATCTGTTGTTCCTGAGCTACAGCAGCCTGAAGGAGACCACCTCCTGCGGAGGAAGTGATGATCAACACCTTGTGTTTTTTTATCTCGTTCGGAGAGGCCAATTGGGACATTTAAGCACCAATCAATCCACCTAACACGACAAGGGAAAAAAGCTTATACCCCGTGTCAATTGCGAAAAGCCGAATTGGTTCTTTTCTCCAGAGAACGGGAGAAATTTGTGTTGTGATCACAAATCCGAGCCAAATGAGAAATCCGACGAACATCCCATCGGTGACATTAGTAACTCCGAGATAGGTTTCAAAAAAAGCGAGGAAATAGGCAATAAGTAGAGAGTTGAGGAGGGAGATCCCAATTGCTCTCCCCATATGTTTTGATTGCGAATAGCTGTGATGAGAGAGTTTTCCCCAGATGGGGCCAAATAACCACTTGGAGTACCAGAGGAAGCCGATCACCATATTGACGATTGCGGCAATAATAATCACAAATGCATCCATTTCTCTCCTCTGACCCCTATCTCGAAAAGCTCATCATTTCTTTTTCAAAGAATTTCGTCAAGATTTGACGTAAGCTTTGACAATCTTCACAACTTCAATAGGTTTATCGCCAGCCCCGGTTTTTACAGCTTCGATTTTTTGAATGACCTCGTATCCTTTTGAGATTTGACCAAAGATCGTATGCTTCATATTGAGCCAAGGAGTAGCAACAGTTGTGATGAAGAATTGACTTCCATTGGTATTCGGTCCTCGGTTGGCCATGGCGAGCAATCCAGGCTTATCGAATTTGACAGTGGCAACACATTCATCAGCGAAAGGTTTTCCCCAAATGGATTCTCCTCCGGTACCAGTTCCGAGAGGGTCGCCTCCCTGAATCATGAAATTCTTAATGACTCTATGGAATGTCACACCATCGTAATACTTTTTATTGACTAGCGCGACAAAATTTTCGCATGTCTTAGGGGCAGTTTCTGGCATGAGAGTGATTTCGACCTCTCCCATATTTGTTTCGAGAACAACGACATTTTTTTTCACTAGACTATCTCCTGATTGAGCCTGGATAGAAAGAAAAGGGAGAAATAGGGCCCCCAACGAAACGAACAAACGAGACGCTCTGAACATAAGACTCCTTTCAAAATTGATAAAAAAGATACGGAAGAGGTAGGATTCGAACCCACGGACCCCGTGAAGGGCCTCCTGTTTTCAAGACAGGCGCAATCGGCCACTCTGCCACTCTTCCACAGAAAAGAAAGCAACATTCTAAAATTGATTGGGATTAAAAATCAAGATCTCCAAATTTTCATTGAGAGACCTCTTTCTCGATCGGATAAAAGAAGGCGGGGAAGAACCTCTCGGTTTATACTCGTTCCAGTCCAAAAATGCCCCCAAAAAAACCGAATTTAAAGCATCAAATTTTCAATAAAAAATTGGGGTTAATATTAATTCAATATTGACCGGCGTTGTTGCATAAATAGCTGCGGATAAGGTTTTTTCTTGTTCTCAAGTCACCGAGTCTTTAAATTTTTTGTTATCAAGCAAAAAAACGTAGGCTCAATATGGCTCCCAGGAAAGATGTCACCCCTTCCAAAAAGAAAGACAAGTACCGAATCCGCAACTGGCGACAGTATAATCAATCGTTGGTAAATCGAGGAAGCATCACTTTTTGGTTCAGTGAAGATGCCATTGAGAAATGGCATGCTGTCGAACG
>DAIDIZ010000080.1 GCA_027451585.1 Chlamydiota bacterium | reverse complement strand
ACTGCATTGAGAAATTCAGCGGAGAGTACAGGGAAGAACTTGAGAGTCTGTTGACGTGGACGTTCCAAACATTCCCAACGAAGGAGTCTGTGGAGACAGCAGCATGAAAATAATTTTAAAAACCTAACCGCGCGCAGTATATAAAGAAAATACAGGTGCAACGACTTGCAAAAATTTTTCGCCTTTTTTCGGAATGATTTTTTTTGTTATCATCGTAGCTCTATAAATTTCTGTGAATATAGAAAGTGGAAAAATATGAATTCGATTGATCGTCTAGGGGTATCAAGAGATGAGGAGAGTTCTTGCTTTGACAGAGCTGCGAAAGTTACTCTATGGGTAGGGACTGCTGCCACGACTGCGGTTGTAGGGAGCGTTGCGTTGGGTTCTGTCGCGACTTTTTTTGGGATGCTCTCGCGGGCTCTCCAAGAAGGAAGCTCCGTCTCCTTTGTGAAAAAATTTCCTTTTAAGTGGGCAGAGTTGATGGGCGTAGTGGCTCCTCAGGTAGTGGTAGGGGTTGTAGGCGTCTCTTCAGCTACCTTTGTGGCTGTCGCGACGTATGAAAGGGTCCTCTCTTGTTTGAGAAATGTGATGAAGGAATACAGTTGAAGATATACTCGTTCCACTCCAAAATGACCCAAGAAAACCGAATTTAAAGCATCAAATTTTCAATAAAAAAATTGGGGTTAATATTAATTCAGTGCGGAAAATGATTCTTTTTTATGGCTAAACAAATTGGACAGTTCGAGAATCAATAGAGAATCTTCTTAGGAGCCTTCTTGAGAGAAGGGATAAAAAAGAGGATCCCTAAGCGGAGAAACTGCGGCTGAATCTGCCTTGATCAAAAAAAGTGACGAGTGCCATTACAGAAAATCCTAAGGGAAACCTTCTTTCAGGGTGATGCGATTACCGTTATCGAAGGTCTATTTTCGTCTTTTGTAATTGTTAAATTAAGAAATTGGTGCCAACCTAAAAATATTACTAAGAAATAGACGTTATTTTGCGCTTTGTTTTATACTCTGCTTGAATTATTTATAGGAGGTATTATGACGGCGATACAGGAAATAGATTCTTTGACATCGGACGGGAAATTCGACTGGTGCAAAAGATCCCTATGGACCGCGGCGGGATATTCCATTTTACTAGCACGAGAGGTCTATAAAACTGTAGAAGTGATTTTTTTGAAAGATCGCGCCATGTCGAGAGGTTTATCCTTTATATGGGGAATGGCGACCCGAAGACAGGGCTGGGTACAGCTGACAATGGATCATGGACGAGATATCGGTATCAGTCTTGCTCGACTCATTGCAATCTCTTTTGCAAGTCACAAGTTAGCCAGGTATTGCTTTGCTCAAGGTGAAGCAAAGAAGAAAGTTTCTTAAGGTTGATGGAAAGAAATCTCTTTATGATGTCCTTTTGCAGATTCTTTCAGGGTCACGTCGATCGCTTTATTTGGAACTAGCTTTCCTTCGAGAATCCCTGTTGCAAGGGGGTTGACCACGGCGGTTTGAATGAATCGTTTGAGGGGTCGGGCTCCGAAGAGAGGATCGTACCCTTCTTCTGCTAGGAAGCTTAGCACCTCTTTCGAGATGTGAAGCTGAATATGTTTCTCTTTGAGTCTCTCTCCCACTTTTTTGAGTTGGATGCTGGCGATCTGCTCCATGTCCTTTTCTTGTAGAGGAAGGAAGGGGAGGATGTCGTCTAAACGGTTGAGAAACTCTGGCTTAAAGTGCCGCGCTAAAATGGGCTCCAGTAGGCGAAGGAGCGATTCTTTGGTCTGTTTCTTAGATTCTTTCATACGTTCGATAAGCTCTTGAGATCCGAGGTTCGAGGTCATGATAAAGAGGCAGTTTTTGCAGTTAACGGTTCTTCCTTGGCTATCTGTAACTCGTCCTTCGTCAAAGATTTGAAGGAGGATGTTGAAGACGTCAGGGTGGGCCTTTTCGACTTCGTCGAGAAGGACGACGGCGTAGGGACGTCTGCGGATTGCTTCAGTGAGCTGTCCTCCCTCTTCGTAGCCGACATAGCCGGGGGGAGATCCGATCATCCGGGAGACGGTGTGCTTTTCCATGTACTCTGACATGTCGAGCCGAATGAGGGCTTCTTCTTGGTTGAAGAGTTGCTCGGCAAGGCTTTTGGCCAGCTCCGTTTTCCCAACTCCGGTAGGACCGACGAAGAGAAAGACACCGAGGGGGCGATTGGGGTCATTGAGGCCGGCGCGGGAACGGCGGATCGCTTCGCTGATGGCTTCAACCGCAAATTCTTGGCTCACGACGCGTTTGCCTAATACTTCTTCGAGATGAAGGAATTTCTCTTTCTCGCTTTGGAGCATTTTTTGGACGGGGATACCGGTCCATTTAGCGATGATGTGGGCAATGAGCTGTTCATCCACTTCTTCTTTAAGAAGGCGGTGTTCTTGAGCGCCGAGTTTCTTTTCAGCTTCTTCGATCTCTTTTTTCAATTTGGGAAGGCTTCCGTAACGCAGTTCGGCTACTTTATTGTAGTCGCCGGCTCGTTCGGCTTCTTCTTCTTGGAATCGGATGGTTTCGAGTTTGGTCTTTTTCTCTTTCACCGAGGCGATGAGCTCTTTTTCTTGGTTCCATCGGGCTTTTAGGGCGGAGAGGGTCTCTTTAAGTGAACCGATTTGTGTAGAGAGTTTGGCGAGCTCTTCTTTGGCAAGGGGATCGTTTTCTCGTTTCAGCCCTTCTTGTTTGACGATGAGGGTGGAGAGTTCTCTCTCCTTGATGTCGATGGGAAGAGGAAGGCTGCCGATTTGCATCCGGATCATGCTCGCTGCTTCATCGATGAGGTCGATCGCTTTATCGGGAAGTCTTCGGTCGGGAATGTAACGGCTAGAGAGAAGAACTGCTGCATGGAGGGCGTCTTCGGTGATCCTCACCCCATGAAAGTTTTCGTATCGTTCGCGCAAACCACGGAGGATGGCGAGAGCGTCTTCAATAGAGGGCTCTCCGACAAGAACGGTTTGGAAGCGTCTTTCAAGGGCTGGGTCTTTTTCTATGTATTTTTTGTATTCGTTGAGAGTCGTGGCCCCAATGCAGTGGAGGGTACCCCGAGCAAGCGCCGGTTTGAGGAGGTTGGCGGCATCCATGGCCCCTTCGGTGGCCCCAGCTCCCACGAGCGTGTGCACTTCATCAATGAAAAGGAGGATATTCCCTTCAGCTTGTTCGACCTCTTTAAGGATCCCTTTAAGCCGTTCTTCAAATTCGCCCCGGTATTTGGTTCCGGCAATGAGCGTTCCCATATCAAGGGCAAAGAGCTCTTTCTTCTGGAGAGAATCGGGAACATCACCCTGTACGATCCGAAGGGCGAGTCCTTCGGCAATGGCTGTTTTCCCAACCCCGGGCTCGCCGATGAGAAGAGGATTGTTTTTTGTTCTCCGACTCAATACCTGCATCGTTCGCCGAATTTCTTCATCCCTTCCTATTACCGGATCAAGCTTACCGTCTTTGGCAAGCTGCGTTAGGTTTTTGCAGTACTTGGCAAGAGCATTGAGACTTGATTCTGCATTAGGAGAGTTCATAGAGCTACCCTTTCGAAATTCTTGGATTTTTTGTTGAACGGCTTCGTAAGAGATTCCTTTTTTCCACGAGGCAAAGGGATCTCCCGTATGGGCCCAAAAGGCAAGGAGAAGATGGTCGGTTGCGATGTAGTCATCCTTCCATTCTTTGGCGATTTTCTCGGCTTCCACAATCCTTTTCTGGAGAAGATGAGAGACGTTCGGCTTTTGTGCTTCTCCCCCTGCATATTGGGGCAGATGGGTGAGCGTTTTTTCGAGCAGCGATGCAAGCACTTTTGAGTCCAGTTTGAGCGCTTGAATAAGTTCGCAAAAATAGCCCTGGGGCTCCTGAAGAAGAGCGAGCAGAAGGTGAAATTCGGTCACCTCGGTGTGGCGCATCTCTTCCCCTTTTTGGAACGCATGTTGAAGAGCTTGCATCACCGCATCGGTAAACTGTGGATTCATCGTTTGCCTAAATTGTGAAAAAGAGATTATAATCTCCCGTCCATTCAAAGTCAAAAATGAAGAAATTTTTCCCTTTTTTCATCGCGATTGTTCTCTCTTGTATTGCGTGGGTCCGAACCGATTTTTCTCCCGATAAATTAGCCCCTTCACAAGAGACAGTTCAAACAGAGATCCCAGAGGAGATGGTGTTGCTTCTTGATCAGCCGTATCGTTTTTTAGGAAAGGGGAGACAAGCGTTTGTCTTTGTAAGTCAGGATGGTAAGACGGTGATCAAGTTTTTTAACCTCCGCTATTTTTCTCTTCCTTGGTATTCTTTTTGTGTCCCAGGAGAAGTAAAAAAACGGGCCCAGAGGGAACTTTTCTTTCTCCAGAGTTACCCGTTAGCGGCAAACTTTTTTCCAGAGGAGACCGCGCTTCTTTATGTCCACTTGGGAAAAAGTCGATCTCTTCCCTCGATTCAAGTAATAGATAGTGCAAGTCGATTGTTTGAGATTGATTTGAATCAAGTCTCTTTTGCCCTTCAGAAAAGGGGGGTTCCCTTGTATGATGCACTCGATGGGATGAGTGATGAGGCCTCTTTTTTAGAAGCGCTCGATCAGTTCTTTTCGATCATTGCTCACCGCATAGGGAAGGGAATTCGCGATGCCGATCAAGACATTGAACACAATTTTGGGGTGGTTGAGGGGAAGGTGTGCCAACTCGATCCGGGAAGATGGTTTAGCTCTGATTTGTTAGACCCCCAACAAATGAGTTATGAATGGTGGAGTGGGACGCACAACTTAAGGAAGTGGATTGAGAGGACGCATCCTGATCGAATTGCTCTTTTCGATCGTCGTTTGCAAGCCTTTTCGGTAGGCTCAGAACTCAGGTAATATTCCGCGTGAAGGCGATGAATTGTAAGAAGAGGAAGAATTTGGTGAATAAAATTCGGAAAGTACTTGTCTGAAGATTTCCATGCATGTAGCCACTCGATCGCATAGACTTTGAGGTGGATTCGTCCCTGTGACTTTGGGGTAAGGAGCTGCTGCTGTAGATGGTCGAGTAGGACTTGTCTGTGTTGAAGGGATCAGCTCCTCGTGATCCGCAAGTCTTTCGAGACTCGAAGATCCATCGAAGGGTTTCCTGGGGAAGCTTCCGCCAAGATGGTCTCCAGAGAGTTGCCTTCTTGTCAAATTTGGTGGTGTTGTCATTCTTTATTCTCTTTCTGGAATAGAATACGCGAATTTCTTTTTTGGAATAAAGAAAAATAGCATACAATCCTCTTTCATGGATTTTTTTCGATTGCAACCTGCTTATCAAAGTTATATCTGGGGAGGAGAAAGGATTCGGACCTATTTTGATCGCGAAATCCCTGCTGGAAGGTATGCCGAATCTTGGGAGGTTTCCGATCGGGAGGAGGGGATGTCTTTTATTCAAAGCGGCCCCTGGAAGGGAAGATCGTTAAAAGAGATTTTCTCTCAAAAGGGAGCGTCTCTTTTAGGTAGAAAGGCTTCTCGCTTTCCTCTTTTGGTCAAAATTATCGATGCGAAAGAACATTTGAGTTTGCAGGTCCATCCTGATGAGGATGATGCGCTTCGGTTGAAGGCTGAACCTAAATCGGAGGCGTGGATTGCTGTTGAAAGAAGTTCTGTGTACGTGGGATTCAAACCGGGCGTTTCCCAAGATGATTTTTTGGCGGCCCTTCACGATGGATCGGTTGTCTCTCTTTTAGAACAGAGAATCTTGGAAAGGGGTGAATCTATCTATATCCCCGCAGGAACTGTTCATGCGATTTGCAAAGATTCCCTCCTTTTGGAGGTACAACAAAATTCCAATACGACCTACCGCCTTTATGATTGGGGAAGGGTAGGGCGGGCGCTTCATCTCGAAGAAGGTCTCTCTTGTATCGATTGGGAGAAAAGGAAACCAAAAGTCAATCGGTATTTTTCTTATGAGCTAATTTCTGTGAGAGGGTCTTATCGCTTGCCTTCTTTAGAAAAAAATTTCCAAGTCCTCTTTTGTTTGGATGGAAGAGGAAGGATTGAAGAAGAAGAAATCCGAAAAGGGGATACAGTACTTGTTTCGGCTGGGTGTAGCTCTCTCTCTCTTTCAGGCTACTTTCAGTTGATGGCGATTATGGAGATAGCGCATTCTTAAGAAATAGATGGGGAGGACTGTGCACCCCTGGACAATTGCGAGGATCAGCCAGAATCGATTAGCTTCTATTCCGATGTACTCAATAATAAAATACATGACGAAGTAATCAAAAGTATAAGAAATAGCCCCTGCCATAAAGTAGAATTTAGTGTCTTTAAATGCAAAAAGATAGCTTAAAGGGATCGCTGTTAATGTCACATAAAATGCCCAAACCCAGATTCCTAGGAAAAGATATTTGATCGAAATGCTGTCGAGGGAAAGTGAAGGATAGAGAAGACTTAAAGTCTGTTCCGGCAAGAGCAAAAAGGGACCAGAAAAGAGGAGTGTAGAACCTAGTACGAGGACGAGGCCGATTTGGATGAGGCTCCTGAATCGAGAATGGAGTTTGGCTCCGATGTGTTGGGAAAGTTTGATCGTTTCTGTTTGATAGATCGCTTCATAAAGGAAAGGGAGAAAGAGGGTAAAACTTCCTCCAACAGAGAGAGTGAGAAGATAGAGCCCTCCTTTGATGGCCATTAAATGAGCGGTCGAGGTCCAAGTGACCATGCTCAAAATCCGATTGCTCGCTCGAAAAAGGCCTGGTTGAATGCATTCCCAAAAAAGTTTGGGTTGGAACTTCCAATGATGGGTGGAAAAAAGTGTTTGATTTTCTTTTTTCAAAAATTGGAATCCAAGGAAAAGGCAAAAGCCGCCTTGAACGATCATTGAGCTGATAGCTCCCCCTAAGACGCCTTGCGGAGGAATCCATGGCTCGGCCCCAAAAATCAAAAGGTAGGTAAGGCCTATTTTCATTCCTTGTTCAATTAAATTCGAAAAAAGAATGAGTTTTGTTTTTCCTCTTCCTAAGAAGAAAGAAGAAAGAGCTGCACCCAAAGGATAGAGAAAATTGGAGCTGGTAGAGAGATAGAGGTAAGAAAGGGAAGAGGATTCAATTTCCGTTCCAAAGAAATACCATATCCCATAGAGAAGACTCGTCGGGACGGTAATGATCATCGACAGAAAAGAAAACCAAACGAACTGCCAAATGCCCGGACCGACAGCATGGAAATTACGTGCCCCATACCATCTACCAACAAAGACTTGTGCCATCATCACAAGGGCTGTTGAGGTAATCTGAAAGACCTGGGAGACATAAGCGACATTGGTCGCAGCTTCCATCGCTTCAGCTGAGATTTGGGAAAGGAAAATTTTTTCTATAAAAGAAAAAATATAGTTAGAAAAACAAATCCCCAGAATAGGTAGAAAGAGAAGGAGAACGTCCTTTATTTCCCTTTTTGGTTCCGATAAATCTGGGGCTGTTAATTCATGACTCATTTTTTCATAAAGGGAGTACATTCTCCTGGGGTGCAATGCATAATCCAGGGGAGCACTTCATCAATTGGGGTGTCTTGGAAGGGTCCTCGGTTCACAGCATTTTCATAACTCCACCCTTCTCGGCTCACAGAAAAAATAAAGGGTTGGTGTTTCACTTCTCCTCCAGGAAGAGTGAAGGTGATATAATAGTGCCTCTCCTGGGGATTTGTCGAGCATTCTCCTTCTCTAAGTAGAAAAACATAGGGCTTTGGATTCCCTCTGAGCAGTTTCTCGGCATAAAGTCCTGGGATATTCCCTTTCCATGCGGGATGGCTTTCAATTTCTCGAAAAATCGGAAAGTTTTCCAAACAATCTAAAATATAAGACATAATTACCTCTCAAATTGCCGTAATAAATCTATGAATTTAAAACGGGTGTTATGTTTTTTGGTTGTGAATTTTTTCTGAATAAATGCCTGTTCATTTCTGTAAAAAAGAGGGATGACAGGGACCGATTCCGCCAGAAATTCTTCTGCGCGGAATAAAAGATTCTCTCTGGAGAGGGGGTTGATTTCCTCTTCGCTTTGGTCGATTAACGCTTGAAAACAAGGATCTTCCCATCCAGAGAAATTAACCCCTTTAGCGAATTTAAATGTGTTCAAAATTCCAATGGGATCATGAATGGGATTAGTCCAGTTCACTAAACCTAACTGGAACTGTCTTTCAGACATCTTCTGAAAGTGGATGTTCCAAGGGAGGGGATTGAGTTGACAATCAAGGCCTAGGTTTTGGATAAGCTGTCCTTTGATGAATTGAGCGACCAGATCAAACACCCCTTTCTGAGGAAATGTGAGCTGGATCGAAAAGGAACCTTTTGTCACGCCTAATTCTTGCAGCCCTTCGGCGAGTAGGGTTTGTGCCTGGAAAAGATCGCACTGGGGGAAAACCGTGTCGGGCTTGTTTGTCTCTTTAGGGAATAAAATGGAATAAGCGGGAGTCCAGGATAAGGAGGTCTCTTCGATGAAGGCGTTTCGATTGATCGCGAGCGCAAGAGCTCGTCTTATTTTTGGGTGATGAAAAGGAAAAGCACCTGTATTTAAGAACATCCAGGAGAGTGTTGTGTGAAAGTGAAGGGCACGTTCTTCTTCTGTAACAGCCATTTGGGGGTACCACCCGCCACACGGGTGACCGAGCCAGTCGATTTCATTGCGATGGAATGCCTGCATGGCTTGGAGAGGATCCATGGAAGTGATGGTAATTTGATCGACATTCAGAGAGGAACTATCCCAATACATCGGATTTTTGATCAGTTGGTACGTTTGATTGGGTTGGTTTATCTTGAGTTGAAAAGGTCCATTGCAAGGATAGGCAGAACCTGCTTGATAAGGCCATTCTGGATTTTTTTGGTCAATGATCCGATGAATAGGTGAGAAAATAGGGTGGGAGAGGAGTTCTAGGAAATAGGGAGTAGGTTTTTCTAATTCGATTTCTAAGATACGATCATTCAATACGCGAAGACCAATTTCATCGGGGGAAATTTTTCCTTCCTTGGCTTCTTTGGCGTTTTTTATAGGGTAAAAATAGGTTGCAAATCTCGTTTTAAAATCGGGCGAGAGGATTCTTTTCCAAGAATAGACAAAATCTCGAGCAGAAAGAGGAGACCCATCATTCCAGAAGGTGGGTCGGAGTCGGAACGTGTATTTCTTTAAATCGGGAGAAATTTCGATCGATTCAGCCATTCCGTTTTCAATTTCTTCTTTTTCATTGAAACGAGTGAGCCTTTCAAAAAGAAGGCGGAGGATCTCCGTCGATACGTTCTCCCCCCCGACCCGAGGATCGAGAGAAAATACAGAACTTCCCAAAGCCATGCGTAGAGTTTTTCGATTGAGACTTCTTTCTCGCCATTCTTCGAGAGGCTTTTGGAGAGATTGGATAAAGGCCGCAATTTCTGTTTCGGATTCATTGATGATGACTGAGTTGAAGAAAATCCCCTCTTGGGTTTTTAAGATGTTATAGGCCCAGTCTTTCCTGGAAGGCCAGTCCTTTTCGATCTGAGGCGTTAAAATTTCCGACATCGCAACGTCCGCGCTATGGATCAGAAAATAGGTTCTATTCCCTTGCCGATCAATTCTGTAGGAGAGCGGGTCTTTAAGTACCTGTTTCTTATGATGCAGAAAGTGCGTGAAGAGGGTTGAGAGAATTTTCGGATCGAGGAGAGCCTGTTTTTCTAGCGGCACGATTGAGTGGAAGAAGGTTTCAACGAGTTCCGTGTCCTCCGCTGCTTCTTTTGATAAATTATTCTTGAAGGAGAAAAGAAGCTCTTTTTGTTTGATGATCAGCCCTCCGTTGTAATCTCGAAATTCTCCGAGGACTAGGTTGAGGGCGGTGGTCACCTTTTGCCTTGCCGCGTAAAAATTGAGAGATCCATCAGAGCGGACGATTGAGGAGTCGCATGGAAATTGAAGCCTAAAGAGATGAGCATGAATGGGATGTCCGTTAAGGTGGCGGACAGGAACGACCCGATCGATGACGCACGAGCAATCAGCCATCTTCTCCTTGAAAGAGAGGTTGGGTAAGGAACAAATCTCCACAAGAGTGACGTGAAAGGAGACCTCTTTTCCATTGTATTGATCGAGAGTGATATAAACCTGAGGATGGTCATTGGGGGCGTGGATTTCCTGAGCGAGGATGAGGATATTTTTATAGATCTCTTCTTGGTTGATCTTTATGAACATCGAGGGAATGAGCCGTTGGATCGTGTTGGGCAGCTTTTCCTTGAAGAGAGATTTTAGCGATTTTCGTTCGGAAAGAGAGAGGAGTTTTCCATTTTTTTTCTCCACTTCAAAATAGCAAATTCGAAGTGTTTCATTGGCAGATGTATGGTTGTAGTAGCTGTCTTTGACAAGTTTTATGTGAGGAAAGTGTTTTTGCAAAGCCACCCGCAGGGTCTCTTCATCAAAGAGTTCGCATCGATCCATTAAATTGAATCCAATGAGGCAACCTAAAACGGGTTTGGAAGAGAAAGGGAAATGGAGTTTGGTGGGGATGAAGCGAAGAGAGAAATGGCGAATGGAGGAAAAAAGGGAGACAGAGCTTAAGAGTTTTTTCTGGAGCTGGTAAATCGATAGGATAAGGCGGGAGAGGTGCTCGGGTCTTCGATGGTCGAGGTATTTTCTCTTCGTTAAAGAATAAAAGAGGAGTAGGTCGTTGAGGATCGACTCATCAAGGAAAAGCGAAAAGCGGTCGAGCCACTTGCGCAATTCGTGATACGTATCACGAATTGAGGGATGGAGAGAGACGGAGACAGCTTCAGAGAGTGTGCTGTCTGAAGGGTGGACATCCAGTTTCAGGTCTATCATCTCGTTACCTTTTGAGAAGCTTGGATGATACCTGAAACCAAGAATTAAATTCTAAAGAAATTTTTAACAAGATTTTTAAACGCCATTCGTGTAATCTTATTTGCCGTGACGATTGCAAATTTTGAACCTTCCCTATTCAATGATTACCAGGAACAGCTTCCTAGAGAATTGGGCTCAAGGGTCGTAAAGGGATTCCTAGTTGGGTGTTTTTATTCGAGTTTTTTTGCGGGAAGAAATATCCAGGTTATTCTTGCAGGCGGAGCTCTTTCTTCTTTAACGACGCTTGTAGAGGCTGTTTCTCGACCCATCATCCATATTCTTTTTAGTGTCGATTTGGGAATTGAAGAGATGCTTCAGACCATTCTTTCTAACGGCTTATCTGGACGATTTATTGCTTATGCAACCGGTCTTGAGTTGGGGCGCTCTTGGATTTGGGATATCATTATCCCAGCCATTGTATCTCAATTTTTTAGTGGCAATTTTTATCGTGAAGGGAAGGCTGTTGTCTGTTGTCCTCCCCGTCTTTTTATAAGATAGGCCTGTAGCAGGATCGTTGCCGCGGTTTCATCGTTCTTGGTTTGTCGTTGTTTTCGGGATCTCCCCGTTTCTCTTAAATACGATTCGGCCTGTTTACTAGAGAGTCTTTCGTCAAAGAGGACCACAGGAAGCCCTATGGCCAATTCGAGCTCTCTTGCAAATTGCTCTACTTTTTGCGCCATTTCTCCTTTGGATCCATTCATCATAAGGGGAAGCCCCACGAGAAGGGATTCAATTTCACTTTTACGACTATTCAAGGCTTGTAGAAGGGGGGAGAATCCCCCTTCAACACATTTCCAGGGGAGGGCAATGGTTTGTGTCGCATCAGAGATGGCAAGTCCCATCCGCTTTAACCCAAAGTCAATTGCCACGATTTTCTTCATGCAAGGCTCGCCGCCGCCAAGAGACCCGATTTTTGTTTCTGATGGATGAGCGAGGCTTTGATGAAATCTCGAAAAAGCGGGTGTGGGTCGAGCGGTTTTGATTTAAATTCGGGATGGAACTGGACGCCAACCATCCAAGGATGTTCTTTCACTTCTGAAATCTCACAGAGAGCCCCTTTATGGAGCGTTCCTGAAAAGCGCATTCCTCGCGTTTCAAACGCTTCTTTGTAGGCGTTGTTGAATTCATAGCGGTGGCGATGTCTTTCAAAAATGATGTTCTTTCCGTAAGCTTCTCCTGCTAAAGAGTTTTCGCTGATATCGCACGGATAAGAACCGAGGCGCATAGTGCCTCCTAAATTTTCAATTTTTTTCTGTTCGCTCAAAAGAGAGATAACCGGGTGTGGCGTTTGGGCATTCATCTCGGTGGAGTCGCTATTTTTTAGACCGAGGACGTTTCTTGCAAATTCAACAATCATCACCTGCATCCCTAGACAAAGGCCGAAATAGGGGATTTTGTGTTCTCGGCAATATTTGGCAGTGAGGATTTTTCCGAGCCAGCCCCTTTCTCCGAATCCTCCTGGAACGACGTATCCATCACACCCTCGGATCGTTTCTTCAACAGCTCCGTGTTCGGTGATTTTTTCCGATTCGAATTTTCTAATTTCAAGAGAGACGTTGCTTGCAGCTGCTGCATGGTGAAGGGCTTCGAAGACCGATTTGTAGGCATCTTGGTGGTCGATGTATTTGCCGACGACTCCGATGGTCACTTTGCCGTGGGGATGGGTGACGCCGTAGAGCATCTTTTCCCAATCAGAGAGGTCTGGTTTTTCTTTTTTGAGATCGAGCATTTTGCAGATCATTGTATCGAGTCCTTGCCGATGGAGATCAAGGGGGACTTCATAAATGCTCTGATCGACATCTTTCTCATCGAAAACGGACTCTTCGGGGACGTTGCAAAAAAGAGAGATTTTCTCTTTGATTTCTTTGGACAGTGGGTTTTCACAGCGGCAGAGGAGGATATCGGGGAAAATACCGATCCCGCGGAGGATTTGCGCGGAGTGTTGAGCCGGTTTTGTCTTCACTTCGCCCGCTGCTTTTAAATAGGGGACATAAGTGAGATGGATATTGATGCAATCTTTTTTCCGTTCGTAGCGAAATTGGCGAATCGCTTCTAGAAAGGGGAGTGACTCGATGTCTCCGACAGTCCCTCCGATTTCGATGAGGACCACTGAAGTTTCAGGATTTTGATGAGCGCAAGCGAGAATGCGACCTTTAATCTCATCGGTGATGTGGGGGATCACTTGGACTGTTTTCCCGAGGTAATCTCCTCTTCTTTCTCGTTTGAGGACCGTTTCGTAAATCTGACCCGAAGTGGCGTTGGATGCGCGGGAGAGGGGGGAATGAGTATAACGGTAGTAGTGGCCTAGGTCGAGATCGGTTTCAGCGCCATCATCTGTCACATAAACTTCCCCGTGTTGGAAAGGGTTCATGGTTCCGGGATCAACGTTGAGATAGGGATCAAGCTTGAGCATCGCGATTTTGTGGCCGCATTTTTCCAAAAGAAGGCCGATCGATGCTGAAGTGAGCCCTTTTCCTAAGGAGGAAACAACGCCTCCCGTGATGAAGATGTATTTGGTCGACATGGGTAACCTGAGTTTGGGTTCGTTTCGCAGAAAATTGCCACATTTGCGGCCAATTTTCCCTTATTTTGGCCCATCCATAGGTGCTTTCAGCTATTGGATGAGCCAAAATACGTGAAAATTGGCTCGCATCTGCGGCAACCTCAAGGAAAGCGACTCTAAAACTTAGGTTAAGTATTCCTTGAGTTTCTCAAGATCAGCAGGGGTGTCGATCCCTAGCATGGTTTCCTTGACAACTGCTATTTTAATCCGAAACCCATTTTCTAGCACCCTTAGTTGTTCTAAATCCTCACTTTCCTGGAGAAATGAGGGGGAGAGGGTAAGGATTTTTTTGAGAAAAGAGGTCCTGTAGCAGTAAATTCCGATATGGCCGTAGGCCTTGAGGGGGCGTCCTGGTTTTTTATAGGGAATGGGAGACCTACTAAAATAAAGGGCATTTCCTGCGTCGTCAAAAACGACTTTGACCACATGAGGAGAGAGGTAGTCGTCTTCTTGTTCAATCGGAGTGACAGCTGTGGCCATCTGGGCATTTGGGTCATTTTTGAGCGCTTCAATGATTGCTGTTAGCGTCTCACTTTGTGTGCAAGGATGGTCTCCTTGTAGGTTGACAATGAATGAACTGTTTTGGAGTCTTTCGTCCTTTGTCAAGGCGTCGTAGATCCTTTCAGTTCCATTTTGGCAAGAAGGAGAGGTCCAGATCACCTCTCCACCAAGAGAGGTAATGTGTTCTTGGATCAGGGGATTGTCTGTTGCGACAAAGAGGAAATCGATAGAGGGACAGTTTTTTGCACTTTCCAGAGTTCGTTGGAGAACGGTTTTCCCTTCTGCTATTTTGAGCAGTTTCCCTGGGAAACGAGAACTATTGTAACGAGCGGGGATTACGCAAGCAATGGGCATTATGTTAACCCCAATTTTTTATTGGGAATTTGATGCTTTAAAGTCGGTTTTTTTTGGCAGATTCAAATCTGCCGAAAAACCGACTGCTGATTCATTGAAATCTTCTCGCCAAAAATCCTCTGGTATGCGGGCGCTGGTGATTTCTTGTGTTTCTTCCTTCAGTTTTTGAGGGTCAATCCTCCAGGAAGATCTGAAAATTCGTGTTAGAATGTCTTCATCGCTCTGGATATTGAAAGGAGGGAATGTCGGGTCTTCGGACTGGTTTTTTATCCAATCAATAGCAGACTTAAGGTTAGGGTTTGACCGGATTTCTCCTTCTGACATGAGCCCGTCAAATTGGTGCATATATCTTTTAAAAGCGCTAAGAGTTCGATCAAAATTTCTTTTCGTAGATGACGAGGGATTGCTGGACGGAAGAGGTGGTGGTGATTCGTTTTTTATACGAGCAATCAGAACAGAAGGGGTTAAGAGGGCGAAGCTTCGCTGCTTCATTCTTGGTGAGATCTCGTTTATTGGGAGGGGGAATTCCTTGTCCGAGAGAGGGGAAATTGATGGTTCCTCCCGACTGGAAGAAAGGCCCTCCGGTGAAGACGTCAAAGAGAAAGAGGAGGGCTGAATCGATTGCATGTTCAGATGATCCATAGCTGGGGATTGAGATTGAAAAAACGGAAGTCTCTCCCACGAATTGTCGCAGCTTTGACTCTGCCCGATATATCTTCTAACGTGTCTTGAGTTTAAGACAATCATCCAGATGAATGCAAGGAAAAACATCCCTTCGAGGCGGCTGATTTTCTGGATACGCCCTTCCGAAGGTTTCCTCATAACTTGGGAGGTGATTGTCTTTCAGCCATTCTTGATAAGAGGGGAGGCGAGGATAAGGAGGTGGTAATTGGATAGCCATATGTATTGCCAAAAAGTAAAAAAGTTCTTACGATATTCTCAAATATGAACATCCTACAGAAGCAAAGACTCTCTTTTAGAGCTCTAATCCCTAAGGGGATCAAAAAATTGAGAGAGGTGAGTTTACTTCAAATTCCTAATCAACACAAGGAAAATTCGATTTTAGAATCTCTTTTTCCTCTCACCTATTCTCAAGGCTGCTATCACTTTGTTCCTTCGCCGACAAAGATCTCAGGAAAGTTGCGATTAGGGGTCTTTTTTTCCGGAGGACAAGCCCCGGGGGGGCATAATGTGATTGCGGGGATCTGGGATGCTTTGCAAGAGATCGACCCCGAATCGATGTTATGCGGTTTTCTGGGCGGCCCTTCTGGTGTGGTGGATGCGAAATATAGAGAGCTTCGACAGATCGATATCGATCAGGTGCGCAATATGGGGGGCTTTGATTTGCTCGGGTCTGGGAGAACAAAAATTGAAACTCCAGAGCAGATCTCTGCGGCCATGGAAACGTGCCAGCATCTGCGCCTCGATGGACTTGTTGTGATTGGGGGAGATGACTCGAATACCAATGCAGCGATTTTAGCAGAGGCGTTTTTAGCGAAAGGGTGCGAGACAAAAGTGATTGGCATCCCGAAGACCATCGATGGGGATTTACAAAGCGAAGCAATTGAGATTTCATTTGGCTTCGATAGTGCCTGCAAGACCTATAGTGAATTGATTGGAAATATTGGAAGAGACGCTCTTTCGGCGAAGAAATATTACCACTTTATCAAATTGATGGGGCGCTCAGCCTCTCATATTGCCCTCGAATGCGCCATCGCCACTCATCCCAATCTTTGTTTCATCGGGGAGGAGAGGAAAGGTCTTTCTCTTATTGTTCAGGAAATCGCCGATTTGGTGGAGAAGAGAAGTCATAAGGGGAAGGAATATGGGATCATTTTGATTCCCGAGGGGCTCATCGAGTTCATGCCTGAAATGAAAATCCTCCTAGATGAGCTCAATCGAGGAGAGATTTCCTCTTCCAGTCAAGCAGTATTTGAAAGCCTGCCTGAAAAGATCCAAAAACAACTTACCCAAGAAAAAGATCCCCACGGGAATGTGGCCCTCTCGCAGATTGAAACCGAAGTCTTGCTGATCGAGAAGGTGAAAGAAGAGCTAAAAAAAAGAACTTCCTACAAGGGGAAATTTTCCCCAGTTCCTCACTTTTTCGGATATGAAGGGAGGGCCTGTTATCCTTCCAATTTTGATGCCACCTACTGCACCGTTTTAGGACGTCTTGCCGCTTTGGCCGTTCGAGATGGCGCAACGGGTGTGATCGCTTCGGTACAACACTTAACCGATCCCGTCGAGAATTGGGATTTTCGCTTGATCCCTCTTGTTGAAATGATGCATCTTGAAGAGCGGAAGGGCAAACAAAAACCGGTGATCAAAAAGACTCTCGTTGACCTAGAGGGGGCTTCCTTCCGGTGGTTTGCCGCAAGGCGCAAAGAGTGGGAGCTGGCAGATGACTACCAAAACCCAGGCCCGATCCAGTTTTTTGGAGGGGCTGACCTCACCGACACCGTTCCCGAGCAATTGCGCTTACGCTTGCTTAGAATGCCTTAATCCAACGAATTGTCTGACCTGTTCATTAAATAAGAGAGGCCATAGGCGTTGTTGCATAAATAGCTGCGGATAAGGTTTTTCTTGTTCTCAAGTCACCGAGTCTTTAAGTTTTTTGTTATCAAGCAAAAAAACACAGGCTCAATATGGCTCCCAAGAAAGATGTCACCCCTTCCAAAAAGAAAGACAAGTACCGAATCCGCAACTGGCGACAGTATAATCAATCGTTGGTAAATCGAGGAAGCCTCACTTTTTGGTTCAGTGAAGATGCCATTGAGAAATGGCATGCTGTCGAACGAACAGGCAAGCCCGGACGGCCCGATATTTATTCAGATGATGCAATTCGATGTGGGCTAATGATCAAAGCCG
>DAIDIZ010000079.1 GCA_027451585.1 Chlamydiota bacterium | reverse complement strand
AGAAATCCACGAGGAGTGGGTGACTGGAAAGCAATATTTAGACATGAGTCCTCTATTAAATCCGGGCTCAGAAAATAATTAAACGTGAGAGGTGAAAAGAGGGAGAAGATCGAATTTACAGAAAAACTGTTGCTTTGCCGTCCGGCAAGGATTCTCAGTGATCCAACGAAGCTTTTTGACGGCATAGCCGAGAGTGGCGGAAAGAACGGCCGCGTACCGATTAATGGTGGAAGGGCTACGCTTGGAACCATCGGGAAGAAGTGAGTCAATGAGAGTTTTCCTCTCTTGAGCAATAAGCTCGGGCGTGATGTTAATCAGGGCATAAGAGCCGAGACGTTGTTTCTAGTAAGCGAACTGAGAGCGACAGTTTTTAAATGAACGCTGGTGCGCGAGAACGCCATCCGCTTCCATGCGATCCAAAAGATCGACGTAAGTATGGCGTGTGTTATGGGCGGTAAAACATAACTGACCCAGCTTAATGCGCCGTTCGTTTTCCTTGGCCCAGTCGCCCGCTTCTTGCTTGCGCTCGAAGGTCTTGCAGACAGTTGGATACCCCTGCATACGGATGACGGCGCGCCATCCACCTTCTTTGCGTTTATAAATAGATGCCATGCTTTCTCCCTTTTGATGAATGGATTAAGCGATTGGCATGTGTGCTGGGTAAATGTTTTCTTCGTTGCACCATTTTTGCACCATTTGGCTAAAATCACAGGCTCAAACTTTATTTTAGTCGAGTCGATTGCCGCCGAAATGTATGGAATTGTGCTGGATAAGAACTTGAGACTTGATGGATTCGAACCATCGACCCTCTCATTAAAAGTGAGATGCTCTACCGCTGAGCTAAAGTCTCAGAAAGAAATGACCCCGACGGGATTCGAACCCGTGTTATCGGAATGAAAATCCGGTGTCCTAGACCGGGCTAGACGACGGGGCCATTCGAAATAGAAAAACGGTGCCTATAATAGGAAATTTTCCCTTTTTAAGGCAAGTTAAATCGTCATCACCTCTTTTTCTTTGTCGGCGACGGCTGTATCAATCTCCTTGCAAAAACGGTCGGTAAGATCTTGGATTGCCTTTTCCATCTTTTTCATCATATCTTCTGGGATCGTTCCGTCCGCTTTTTGCTTTCGCACAAGCTCATTGTATTTGCGGCGCACTTCGCGCATCACAATTTTCGTTTTTTCACCAAGCTCTTTGCATTGCTTGGCGATTTGCTTGCGTAAGTTTTCATCCATCGGAGGAATATTGATCCGGATCAATTTCCCGTCAACCATCGGATTGACTCCAAGATTAGCCGCTTCAATCCCTTTTTTGACCGCGTGAACGTTATTGAAATCAAACGGGGTCACTACAATCTGCCTCGCTTCAGGAACCGAAATACTGGCTAATTCTTTAAGCCGCATATGGGATCCATACAATTCAACGGTCACTTTGTCGAGGATAGCCGAGTTGGCCCGTCCTGTTCGAAGAGACTTGAGCTCTTGCTTCAAATGATCAAGCGCAGCTTGCATTGCAGATTTTGCTTGAGATTCGGTATTGCTCATAAACAACCTCTTAATTGACTAGTGTGCCCACTTTTGGATCGCATACAGCCCGAAGAAGGGCTCCTTCTGCAAACAAGTTGAACACTCGAATGGGGATCCGATTTTCTCTACACAAGGCAATCGCTGTTGCATCCATGATCTTGAGTTCGTGGGATAAAACATCGTTATAGGGGATCTGGCCAAACTTCTTAGCCTCAGAATACTTAACTGGGTCTTTGTCGTAAATACCATCTACTTTCGTCGCTTTGAGCAACACCTCGGCTTGGATTTCAAGGGCGCGCAACGCCGCTGCTGAATCGGTGGTAAAATAGGGATTACCGGTTCCTCCCACAAAAAGGAGAACAATTTTCGATTGGAGGTATTTAAGGGCATTTTTCCAAGAATAGGACTCGGCCATCACGTCACAGGAAATAGCACTCATGATGCGACTTTCACAAGAAAGACGCTCGAACGATTGCTGCAACGAGATACCATTGATCAGTGTGGCTAACATCCCCACGTGATCAGCTGGGGTTCTCTCCATTTTAAGCCCTGCCGCTTGGCCTCCTCGGAAGATATTTCCTCCTCCGATGACAAGACCCACTTCAACACCAAGATCTGCAATCTCTTTGACTTGAGAGGCAATGTGCAAGCAAGCTTCGGGATCGATTCCAAAGAGCTGATCCCCCATAAGAGACTCGCCCGAGAGTTTGAGCAGAATTCTCTTATAGAGGGGTCTACGCATAGACACTCATTGTCCTACTTTCCAGCGCCAAAAACATCGAATGGAAAGAGACTTACCCAGTTTTTTGCTGCACGCATCGAGAAATTGCTGGATAGTGACTGAGTTATCTTTCACATACTTTTGGTGGATCAAGCAAACTTGGTCAGTAAAAGCTTTGATCTTTCCTGCGACAATCTTATCGACGATGTTGGCTGGCTTGCCTTCCACTTGAGATCGGGCAATCTCTTCCTCTCGAGCGAGAACGTGAGGAGGAATTTCTTCCGGCTTGAGATAATCGGGATTTTCTGCCGCGATGTGCATTGCGATCTCTTTCGCGACCCCTTCTTGATCGGCAGCTCCTTCAATCTCGACCACCACCACCAACTTCCCACCCATATGAGAGTAGATCCCATAAGAGCTGTTCGGATGTTTATGGACCAACTCTAATCGACGTAATTGGATATTTTCTCCAAGAGCTTGGATAATCAGGTTCCGGTATTGATCTATCGTAATCGACTTGTCTTTGAAATAGGGCTGTGAGAGAAAATCGGCAAGCGATTTTGGTTTCGTTTCGAGCGCCTGTTTAACAACGTCATGCAGAAAATGTTTGAAACGATCGTTTTGCGCAACGAAATCGGTTTCCACGTTCGCTTCAGCAATCGCAAGAGAGGCCTTATCTTCCCCAGTGAGAATCAAACCTTCTTTGGTTTCTCTCCCCTCTTTCTTAACTCCAGCGGCCATTCCAGCTTTACGAAGATGATCGATCGCCTTCTCCATATCTCCTTCAGCGAGAACAAGAGCTTCTTTACACTTACCCATCCCCACGCCTGTTCGCTCGCGGAGCTCCTTAATCATCTCGGAAGTAATCTCTTGCATCGTCTTGAACCTTTTTACTCGTCGCTTTTTTCGTCGTCAGCCCCTTCTTCTTTAGAGGAAGCGGCAGATCCATTTTCATCTCCCTTAGAGACGGGAAGATTCATATCATTCTTCAGATCAATAATAGCCTGAGAGAGCGCGGAAAGAATGACCTTGATGCTCTTCAAAGCATCATCATTACAAGCAATCACATAATCAATGGGATCGGGATCGCAATTGGTATCGACAAGAGCCATGACGGGGATCCCCAGCTTATTGGCCTCAGCGACAGCAATGTGTTCTCGACTTGGATCGACGCAGACGACAAGACCCGGAAGTTTACGCATAGAGCGAATCCCATCAAGATTTTTGTTCAACTTGACCTGCTCTTTTGCGATGCGAATAACCTCTTTCTTTTTGAGTCCTTCACCACCAGAAGCGATCTGTTTTTCGATCCGTTCCATTGTTTTGACCGATTGACGGATCGTAGAGAGGTTCGTTAAAGTACCCCCTAACCATCGCTCACAGACAAAAAATTCTCCACAGTCTTCAGCACATTCCTTCACGACCACTTTCGCTTGTTTTTTTGTCCCAACGAAAAGAATCGACTTGCGACTTGCGACCACATCGCGAACAACTTGAACGGCGGACCGGATCTGCTGCAATGTTTTTGCAAGGTCAATAATATAGATCCCGTTGCGCTCTTCAAAAATGAAGCGCTTCATCTTCGGGTTCCAGCGATGAGTTTGGTGCCCAAAGTGGGCGCCACATTCGAGCAACTCTTTAATAGTTACTTTTGCATCGTGTTGTGCGGTAGCCAAATGATTCCTCAAAAAATACGTTTATAGAGATAGCGCCTGGACAGAATTGAACTGACACTCGTAGCTTGGAAGGCTACTGTTCTACCATTGAACTACAGGCGCACAAACCGCTTTCTCCAAAGGGAACATCCCTTTCAAGAAAACGAAACACCATTTTTAGCAAATCACCCTTTTTTTTTCCATGAAAAATTTGGTAAGCTGTAAAAAATGGATCCGATCGCCGCCAAAACCAACAAAGTCTTACAGATCATCTGCATCGCATTTCTCATCATCGCCTCTCGCGTCTTGCATCTTGGGGTGGTCCAAAGAGACGAAAAGCTCAAAGAGGCAGCCAAGCCAAAAATCAGAACCCAGTCGATCCGCGCCCCTCGCGGGGAAATTTACGACAGATTTCATATTCCGCTCGCTAAAAATCAGATTTGTTACCACGCCGCGATCGATTACTCCCAGATTCAACAGATAGCCTCACGGAGCTGGACGACGAACGAAGCGGGAGAACGGGTCAAAATTTTCCCAAGAAGAGAACATATTCAAAAAATTTCTTCTCTTCTTTCGGACGTACTCGGACTTGATGAGGAAAGGGTAGAAGATCTCATCCATGCAAAGGCATCCATTCTCCCTCACGTTCCATTTGTCATCAAAAACCACTTAACAGAGGCTGAATATTATCGGCTTAAGATGCTGGAAAAAGACTTCCCCGGGATTCGGGCTGAGATCAGCTCGGAAAGAGTCTACCCTAGAGAAAAGAGTGGAAGCCATCTGATTGGCCATCTCGGATCGATCAGTCAAAGAGAATACAGAGCCGTGGTCGAAGAAATCCTCTCCTTACAGGAGGTAATGGAGACTCTCGCCCCCCTTCCCTCGCCTTATCAAACTGTTGAAGAGGTTGCCACGCGGCTCGAGACACTCAAAAACAAAGCCTATTCTCTCAACGATCAAGTCGGGAAAAGCGGCATTGAAAAACAATATGAAGAGAGGCTTCGTGGTTTTTCGGGGATCAAGGTGCTTGAAGTGGACAATCAAGGCAAACCCTTAAGAGAGCTCCCTGAAAGTAGAGATCCGATTGCAGGAAGCGCAATCAATCTCTCGATTTCTATTGAGCTCCAAGAGTTTGCAGAAGAACTCCTCATCAAAAACGAACGGGAGCGAGACGGGAGAAATCTGGCGCTTGATCCAAAGGATAAGGTGAAGAAACAGCAGCCTCAGCCCTGGATCAAAGGCGGGGCGATTGTGGCTTTAAGTCCAATGACGGGGGAAGTCCTCGCTATAGCCAGCTACCCTCGATTTGATCCAAACGATTTTGTGCGAGGGGGAGCAGAGAGAACCAGCCGGTGGGTCGAAAACGAGCAGAGAATCGGAGATCTTTGGAATGGAAATGCTTCCCTTGAGAGGGAAAAGTGGAATCTCTTATCAAAAAAAGTAGAAAAAGAGACACAAATTCTTTCATGGGAATTTTTTCTTGAACAAATTCTGACCAAACAAAGCCCCCTTTTTTCCTTTTTTGAGAAAATCGACGACATCAAAGGTGCCGTACAAATCCAAGAAGATTTTATCGCACTCCTTTATTTTTCCAAGACTCGATCCCCGCTTGAACTCATGGAAGCGTTAACTCTCAAACAAGGGGCAATTTTTGATTCTTTAAAAAACTTACCAGAGAGCGCTCCTTATTTGCGCCGGATTGAAGCACAAATGGGGGGGATCATCGAAAGTAAAGACCGCCTCTTTGCGCTGGATCTATTTCGTCTCTCTATCTATAGCCCCCGTTTTAGCGATGAACTTCTTGCCAAGATCGGAGCCATGAAGATCGCGACCTACCGCCTTCTCAACCAATCCTTTTGCCGTCTACTGAAAGAAAAGAAAGAAGAGATCTCCAAAACGTTCCACAAAACACTTTTTGCCGACTGGAAAAACGAACACAAGAAAGAATTTCTCAAACAAAAAAGGATCGAAGAGAAAGAGAAAAAACGCTACGCAAAACCCTATCTAGACTATCTCGATCAAAAAGAAAAAGAACTTTTTACTGCCTATTGGGAAGAAAATAAGATCGCTCTCTTTCTCGAAGCGCCGCCTCCAGCAGATCACGAAGAGCCTCTTTATAAAACTCTCTCGCTTCTCAGTCGTGAGCTCAAGGAGGAGTTTTTACGCACCTTTCGATTTTTTGAAGAGCTCGATCTTCCCCTTTTGACTCCTCATAAAAAGTGGTCCATAGAAAGGGATCTCGCCTCTGCTTTCTATCCGGTTGGAGGATTTGGCTATACCCGTTCCTATGCATTTCAGACTGAAAGCCCTCAAGGATCTCTTTTCAAGCTTGTCACTGCTTATGAAGGGTTGAAAGAGGGGTGTGCCCTCCGGTTAATCGACAAACAAGCACTTGCTCCCTCAGGTAAAGGCTTGATCGTCGCCTATACTCTTGATGAGGTCCCTTATCGGAGGATTTATAAAAAAGGACGATTGCCCAAGAGCGTCTCCTCTCATATTGGAGAAATTGATCTTATTGGAGCTCTCGAACATTCGAGCAATCCCTATTTTGCGATTCTCGCAGGCGACTACTTTTCTTCTCCAGAAAATCTGAACCAGGCAGCCTCTCTTTTCGGATATGGAACGAAAACAGGAATTGATCTCCCTGGAGAAAAAAAGGGGAAACTTCCCATTGACCTCAAACAAAACATCACAGGTCTTTATTCCTATGCCATCGGGCAACATACCCTGTTAAGCACACCCCTTCAATCGGCGACCATGCTAGCTACTTTAGCCAACGGAGGCTATCTCCAAGTACCCCAACTTGTTAAAGAGATTCATGATCCATTCATTGAAGAAGAGGCCGTTTTGCCTAAAACCCGAGCCACAATTCCCCTTCCAGCGTCGATTCGCAATCCCCTTTTTGAAGGAATTGATCGATGCGTTTCAAGTCCTAAGGGAAGCGCCCGCCCATCTGCGATCAAATCGCTCCTCTCTAATCCCCTCCTGATGCGTGACTATCTCGCTTTGCAACACCAAATGATCGGAAAAACAGGAACCGCAGAAATTCTCTATAATCCTGCGAAATACCCCTCCAGCTCACCCCAAATGTATACCCACATTTGGTTTGGAGCCATTGGATTTCCTCAAGAGATGAAGATGAGCGCCAAGACCAAATGGGAGAACCCAGAGATTGTCGTCGTTGTCTTTCTCCCCTTTGGAGACAGCGGAAAAGAAGCAGCACCTCTTGCAGCGCAAGTGATCCACAAATGGCGCGAAATTTCTAAAGCACATCATAACAAATAGAATAATCAATATAATTGATATCATCTCGACTTTGTACATTTTTTGAACGAGCAGCTCTGAGAGAGGCGTTCAGTGATTTTATTATTTTTTGTGAGTTAATGGCTGCGAAATCCCCATTAACGAGCAAAAAAATAGTAAAAGCATGAACGCACTCTCCGGAAATGCCGGCAAAAAATGTAAAAAGTCGGCTTTTTAGCCGCGTCAAAGCGCCGAAAATCCGATTCTTCAGGCGGCTCCGGTGTATACTCATTCCACTCCAAAATGGCCCAAGAAAACCGAATTTAAAGCATCAAATTTTCAATAAAAAATTGGGGTTAATATTCATTCAA
>DAIDIZ010000078.1 GCA_027451585.1 Chlamydiota bacterium | reverse complement strand
AAGCAAAAAGAGATCGAAGTAAAAAAGCAGACCTGTCAAGCAATCGGCAAACAGCTATCTTTCAAGAGAAAAAAAGCAGCAAACCCCCTATCATCACTCATTATCAGCGAGTTAAAACAAATCAACCTCGAAAAAGCCGATCTGCAGATTTCTCTTGAAGAACATCCCTTAACGAGCAAAGGGTTCGAATCGATCCGATTTCTTTTTTCAGCAAATCGAGGACATCCTCTGATTCCATTGGAAGAGTGCGCAAGCGGCGGGGAACTTTCGAGAGTGCTTCTTGCGATGAAGACCATTCTCGCTGAAAAGGAAGGCAGCAACACGCTCGTATTCGATGAAATTGATAGCAATGTGGGAGGAAGAACAGCGACCGTTTTGGGAGAGAAGCTTCGTTTGATTGCAGAGAAAAAACAGGTGATCTGCGTCACCCACTTTGTGCAAGTGGCCCGACTTGCGACCGCCCACTTTGCGGTGACGAAAAAAGAAGAAGAGGGCAAAGCTGTGACCCATATTGAGAAGCTTTTTGACAAAGAAAGAGAGGCCGAATACGAAAGAATGGCGGGAAGGCCAGAATCGTTTTAAGATTGCGGAAAAAAAGAGAACCGATTATATCAAAACAAGCTCGTAGGGAAAAACAATGAAATGGATGTGTCTAGCTTTTGCTTTAGGAATCGTCTCTTTATCTGCAGAAGAACCATCCCATTCCCTTTGGGATTATCATCCTATTCACATTGGAGGCAACGCGATCGCAATCGGGAAAGCCGATGTGAATCCGCGAAAAGGAGCTGAGAAAGGAGAGGCTTCCTTTAGAAAGGCCAGCAGCTACCTCTACATGCTAGTCCCGGTGAGTGCCACCTCCTATTTTTTTCCCCGAGTGGAATGGAACACGTTCGATCTCGACTGGGACCAAAACCCCAAATTCAAACAAACCCAGTTCTACTACCTCCAATTTGCGATGACTTTTTACTCCACAGCTCTTGAAAAATGGCGATGGATTGCCCGAGCCGATTACAATCTCGATGCACAACACTTCTCTCAACCTGGTCTCTATAGTTTATGGACAGGGGTCCTTTGGGGCACCTATGAAATCCACAGGAAGTGGCACTATCATGTAGGGGCGACGGGCTATTCTGGTTGTGAAGGGGGAACACTTTATCCCATCATTGGAGCCGACTATTCCCCCAACAAAAAGTGGACGATTTCCCTTGTCTTTCCGGTAACCTATGCGGCTGAATACAAGGTGAATGACTGGTGTCGCGTGGCTTTAAAAGGGAGGCCCTTGAGAGAGCGACTCCGAACTGGATCCCATGAAATCCAACCCCAATCCGTTTTCAACTATTCATCGATGGGCGCCGAACTCAACCTCTTAATGGAGAAAACACGCCGTTTTGAATGTGAACTGTATGCCGGCTACAACTTCGGCGGGACCCTCTACATCAAAGACCTCAATGGGAAAAACCCCTATTACACCGATCTCGATGGAGCCCCCTACATCGGCGCCAACATCGACTACGCCTTCTGAAGAGAGATATACTCATTCCACTCCAAAATGGCCCAAGAAAACCGAATTTAAAGCGTCAAATTTCCAATAAAAATTGGGGTTAATATTGAAAATTTGAAGCTTTAAATCGGTTTGCTTTGAGCATCTTTGGAGTGGAACGATCCCTAATCAGCAGCGATGACCTTCACTTCAAAGCGAAGACCTCGTCCCGCAAGCGGATGGTTGAAGTCGAGAACCGCTTTTTCCCCTTTGATTTGATGAACGCGAATGGGATAAACACCGCCTGCAGGATCTTGAATCGCTAAAACGGCTCCTGGTTGTCGGAACTGAGAAGGGATGGTTTCGAGGCTAACCTCTCGAAACGCTTCTTTCATCACAGGACCATATGCTTGCTCTGGAGTTAATGCGACCTCTTTGGCGTCCCCTATGTTGAGACCTAATAAAGCCTCTTCTAATGCAGGGAAAACTTGATGAGCCCCTAAGACAAAGACCAAAGGAGAAGACCCCTTATTCGTATCTATCTGCGTTCCATCTTCGAGAAAAACTGTATATTCAAGCGAAATTTTCTGACCGTTTTCAAGCATCTTTTCCCCCATAAAAATCCCCTTATTGAAGATTTAAGAAAGAGTGTCAAGAAAATCTTACAATGGAAAAAACGGCCGCCTCTTTTTCTAAAGGGATAGAAGAAGATTGCCAAAGAGAGATGGGAAGAGAGAGAACTCTTTGCGTTGGCAAAGTAAGAGAAATAGCAACAGAGAGATACGTAGCAGGACTCAAGACACTTTTTAGAGTCTCCACCATTTTCATTGATCGATAAGGAGCCTCGATCCATATTTGGGTCGCAGAAACAGCCTCTTTTTCAAGCTGTTTAAGCTTCGATTCGAGTCCCTCTCTCTCTCTTGGCAAATAGCCATGAAAGGCAAACCGCTGACCTGAAAATCCCGACAATTGCAGCGCCATAATGATCGAACAAGGGCCTACTAACGCTTCGATGTTTATCCCCTTTTGGTGAGCCGAAAAGACGAGATCGGACCCAGGATCTGCAATACAAGGCAACCCTGCATCGGAGATGAGTCCCCATACTTCACCCGAAACAATCGGCTCTAATAACGCCTCTTTTTCAGAAGGAGAACTATGCTCATTTAAAAGGCGAAGGGGCATGGCGGCCATCCCTTCATGAGAGAGAAATCTGCGCAAATATCGGCGAGCACTTTTTTCCGATTCACAAATCAGCCCTTGCAAAGAAGAGACGACGTTCCCGATAGTCCCAGGGAAAAAGGGCTCGTGAGAGAGACTTTCGTCTAATAGATTGGGTAATAGATAGAGTTTTCCCTTCATCCGAGATAAACCCTCACTAAATCAAATAATGCTTCAGCAGAAGAGGCGCCACTTCGGGATAAAGCCTCTACTTTGTAGACAATATCGAGCCCCCTTTTAAAGAACCCACTCCCCTTTTTCATCGCCTGATCGCGTCTTTTTTCCAACGTACGAGGCCACATCTTAGGGAAATAAGGCCCCCACTCTCCTGAGGGCACCCCAGCCTCGAGAAGAGAGGTGATTTTCAATCCAATCTGCAATTGAGATCGGAGAGAAAAGAGAATCTGAGGGAAATGGGCGGGGTCAAAACTCCCCCCTCTTTCCCAAACAATCTCTTCTGCCATTTGCCAAGCTGTATCGGAATCAGAGAGAGACGAGATTTGAAAAATATCAGACCGTTCAATGGTCGGCCGCTCCCCCACATAGCAGATCAACTTTTCCATTTCTTTCACTAAAAGAGCAGCGTCCCTTCCGAGTCTCTCAAAGAGAAGCGGAGGAGCGTCGCCGCCGAGTCGTTTACCTGCCCTTTTTGCCATCTCGGACAAAGTGATGGAAAGACGTTTCTCTTTGTCCCAAGGTTTTTCATCAAGCAAATCACAAACAACACCCATTTTTTCAACAACTTTGGCAAAAGGCGTTTTCCCTCGAGAGGAGAGGACAAGAGATCCTGATCGATTCGTTTGCAAAAACTCTAAGATCCGGTCGACTTCTTTCTTTTTTAAGTCATCACAATCTTCAAGAAGAACCACCGGTTCGCCGCCAAAAAGAGAGGGGCTTTGCAACGCATCAAATAGATCTACACAATCGAGTTCTGGAGAAAATCGGACCACCTCGGAGGCAGGAGAGAGTCGAGAGGAGACCAAACCCAAGACTTGAGCTCTCTCGTAATCATCAGGGATAGCAATCAAGTAGACAGGACTTGGGGAGGACTCTCCAAGGAGATGTTTTTCAAAAGAGTGGATAGTCTGGTATCTCATCTTCTAGGAATTTTATACTATGCGCGTTTAAAATTTAAAGTTCAAACAGGGTTTATACTCGTTCCACTCCAAAATGGCCCAAGAAAACCGAATTTTGAATCATTGTCGGTATAAGGGCCCATGTGTATACTTTCCTCTAAAAAGGAGAGGTCATGTTAGGAATCGATCTAAAGGGAAAAAAGGCTTTTATTGCGGGGATTGGCGATGACAATGGCTTTGGATGGGCGATTGCAAAGGCTCTCGCTGAGGCTGGAGCAGAGATCTTGATCGGAACCTGGGCTCCTATTCTAAAAATTTTTCAAACTTCCTGGGCAAATGGAAAGTTTGACGCATCTCGCAAGTTAAGTAACGGCAAAATGCTCGAGATTCTCAAGGTATATCCGATCGACGCAGCTTTTGATACGCGCGACCAGGTTCCTCCTGAAGTAATTGAAAATAAAAGATATGCAGGTCTGTCTCATTTCACTGTATCAGAAGTCGCAGCTGAAGTAGCAAAAGATTTTGGTCACATCGATATCCTCGTGCACAGTTTAGCCAACGCCCCCGAGGTAACCAAAAATCTTCTCGATACCTCTCGCCAAGGGTATCTCGCTGCGATGAGTGCATCTTCCTATTCTCTCATCAGCTTGATTTCTCACTTTGGACCGATCATGCACAAAGGGGGCTCTTGCCTTTCACTTACCTACATCGCTTCGGAACGGGCGATCCCCGGCTATGGTGGAGGAATGAGCTCGGCCAAAGCAGCCCTTGAGAGCGATACGAGAACTCTCGCCTGGGAAGCAGGACGGAAGTGGGGTCTCCGGGTCAATACGATTTCTGCAGGCCCCCTGAAAAGTAGAGCTGCAAAAGCAATCGGTATGATCGACGACATGATCGCCTATTCAAAAGCCAATGCCCCGCTTGTCAAAGATCTCGAAGCTGAGGAAGTGGGCTCTGCTGCCGCGTTCCTTCTCTCGCCGCTTGCCTCTGCTATCACAGGAGAAGTTCTCTACGTGGACAACGGGATGCATGCCATGGGAATGGCCGTCGACAGTCAAGCCATTTGTATACCGAAATAACCTGAAGGAGGGGCAGACACCTGCAAAGTCCATATCGTTCAATCGATTTATCCAATTTCTACCCTGGATTAGCAGTATACAAACACTCGATCGTACAAGCCCCTTTTCTTCGGAGGGTCCTGAGTCCAATTTGCGTATCATAGGCTGCATAGAGATTCGCCCCATGACAACTCTTTTGAGAGGGGCGGTTACTTCGACAGAGATGTCCACAGAATTCGCCCTCTCCCTCACTTAAACGAAAACAAAGGTCGATCTGACAAGTCGGGCTTTGGATAGAAATCGTATCCCCCAAGTAGAAGATAGTCCCCTTTTCTCCATTGATCCGAAGTGAAATCTCAGGAGAAAGATCAACAAAAAACTGAGCCTCAAAGAGATCCTCTCTTCCCATTTCAGGAAGGCCCAGGAAGCGGAACACAAACCGCCCATCCGTCATCTCTCCCCTAGGGGCCACTAGGCTATGAAGGGTTTTTCCTTTCCACAAGATGCGGCTCAGTTTTTCCTGGATGATCAAGGACCGAGAAGTTTCTTCCGAAGAAGAAAAAGGAAAAAGAAGAGCGCTGTGAAGCTGATGGATATGATCGCGCAAAAGACGTGTTGAAAACCCCTCTTTCTCCGCAAGAACATACTCAAAAGCAAGAGGCTCCATCTCTCCCCCCTCTTGCGCAAGATGATTTCCTAAAAACACCTGACAAGTCCGGTCGTACGGAATCGGAAAGAGATCCGCTTTTCCTTCCATTTGAGCAAAAAGGATCCGATAAAACCAATCATCTAAAGGGAATGCCTTTCCTTCTAAAGGGATCTTCCCTATAGCCCTTTGCAGTTTTTCTTTATAATCAGAAGGAATGAAAGAACCAAACTCTCGCAGAATCTGCACCAAAGCTGGTTTGATTTTTCGCCCCAATTGAAAATCCCAACAGGCCGGAAAACTATGGAGATAGACAGGAAAGTTCCCCTCCTCTGTCTGGAAAGCGAGCAATCGCTCTAAAAGCTCTTTACCCTCAAGAACAGATTCAGCTGTCTTCTGTCGAAAAAGGGCGACAGCGAAGCACACATTTTCAAAAACAGGAATCGTATCAGTGGCCCCCTCATCTCCGCCATAATAATGGACAAAACCAGTTCGAGGGCTTTGCCTTTTTCTTCCAGCAGAAATGGCCAGATCAATCGCTTTTCTCTCAAGTAGGAACATTTTCAATCACAATTTTAAGTGCCTGAACAATCCCATTTTCCTCGACAGGAGGAGCTATGAAATCGGCCGTTTTTCTTAAGCGCTCCGGAGCGTGGGGCATCGCAATCTTGATATCAGCCACTTCTAAAAGGCTCTTATCGTTATCATCATCGCCTGCCGCAATCACCACGCCGCCTCTTCCTTCCGATTGAAAGACTTTCTCAAGAGAGGCCCCTTTTGAAGTGTGTTCATCGGTGATGAGCAAGATAAAGATCCCTGGCACAAAAGGGTCTCGAATGAGAGCCACCTCAAATCCCCCAGCCTGTTTTACGGAAAAAGCGACCTTTTTCATCAAGGGTAGAGATCCAAAACACTTAATGAGAGGAACATCTCCAAGTCCTCCGAAATTCTCTACAGGATACCAGGTTTCGTTCTCTCGTTTGCGCACTCCATCGAGATAGACAAGCCATTCCTTAGAGAGGCGGGTTGGTCGAAAATAGCATCGATCGTGATGCTCGTAGCCAGCATAAATGAGTAAATCAGTTCCCGTTCCCTCCACAGCTTTCTCTAAAAGAGAGATTTTTTCAGCGCGAAGATAGCTTCTAAAAAGGATCCTCTTTTCTGGCATGGTAAGGGCAATTGATCCATTTTGCGGGAGTAGGACAAAGGAGAAATCAAAATTTTTTAGAGCAGGATAGGCGAAGACAAAGGCCCTTCCCGTCGCAAAGGCAATCTTCCATCCCATAAGAGTTTGTTTTCTCAAAAAATGAGTTACCTCCTCGGGGACACTGTACTTGTCTTGTGTAATCGTCCCATCGATATCGAGAGCAATCCAACCCTTCATAGCTTGAGTATTCTATCAGATCGGATAGTATTGAGGAAATACAACCACGCCAGCCAAAAAGCCAAATTTTGAATCATCTCCGGTAACTATCCAGATGCTCATCCCTCCGTTTGATGCAAGAATCGTGACAAAAATCCTCTGAATTGACTTTGACGAGAACCAGGTATATGCTCTGTCCTTATGATTCATTGTCTCATCGCCTCAGACCTCCTCCTCACCGATCCTGAAACAATCCCTTCTGTTTCTACAGGAGATATCGGGGCTACCTTTATCAAAATGCTTCTCACTTTCACAGCTCTTATCTTCCTCCTCTTCGGCACCTACTGGTTCATTCGGCGCCTCATCCGATTTCGTCTAGAAAAAGGGACAGGCTCTCAATCCATCCAAATCGTAGAAAAGAAGATGCTAAGCCCTAAAACAATGCTCTATCTAGTTGAACTCGAGGGTAAAAAGATCTTGATTGCCGAATCCCAACTCGAGATCAAAGGCCTCGTAAACTTCTCGGAGATCCCAACAGAATCTACCGAAAAAGACAATCTTTAGTGTATACTCGTTCCACTCCAAAATGGCCCAAGCAAGCCGATTTAAAGCTATCAAATTTCCAATAATATTATTTCTTTTTAGCGCGAGGAAACCAATCAAAGGGAAAGGCGTTATAGAGTTTATCCAAATCGCATTTAAATGGTCTTTCCCCTCCCATTTCGATAGCCTCCTCGACGCTTGTTGCAAATTGAAAGTCGGGTCTACCCGTGCCGGCGTAGTAATCCATGTATTTAAAAATCGGCTCTTGATCACTGATCCGTAAATACCGAGCCGGAATACCAAAGGCCTCCGCAACAATAATTCCATGCAAAGAAGCAGAAATCACAAATTTACTATCTAAAATTCGTCGGACTACTTTTTCCCAATCCAGTCTCGGGGAGACAACATCGGGGTCTGTCAGGCAAAAGAAAGAGTCGGAAAGATGGGGGATGATAATGTACTCAAACCTGGGATTTTCAGCTCTCTTAAACTCGGGAAAAAGACGGGGCAAAAGAAGCGCTGGGTCTCCATAAATAGCAGGACAGGGGACATCGTAACGAACAAGAAAATCGCGGGTTAACGGACCTCTTACAGCCCTAATATCCACATCAACAAGATCATACTTAGTCGGATCGAGAAACCACCCATGGACACCACTGCCCCAAACCACATCTCCATGCTCTACGTAATGGAAAATCGAACCAAGGCTCAAGAACTTCTTTCCTCGATTGTGGCGGCGAAAACTTGTATTAAAGGTTACATTGATCGGATGTCCCACCATCCTCTCAACTATTTTTTCGGCAAGCATATCGCCAAAATTGGTGAACTCATATTCTTCACGAGCATCGTAATAATAGAGAGGAATACCCCGTTCCCAAAAATGTACATCTGGAGAGGAAACAAAATCCATAGAGCGCAGCTATTTGAAATTTTGATATCGGGTATCGGTCGTGACTTCCTTAACACTCACAATCGAATCTTTCACCACATAGGTTTGGATGTCAGGCACTAAAGCAAGTTCTTGATCGTATGGGAGAAAATTATTATTCTCACGATAAAAAGAAAGAATCTTCTCTATTCCGCACCGCCGATAGATGATTGAATGGGCTCTCATCCGACTACCGATCTTTTTTAAGCGATCGCTGATGTCATGATGCTCAGCCAAAAAGCGGACATCGAGGAAAGGCATATCCGGGCGCCACATCATCGGAATCTGGGGAGCTATATCGCGCGTCAGATCAACCACTAATGCATCGGCATCAGTGTACAAAACATCCCAATTCCCACGACCTACAAGGGCATCCATTTCTTCGATCCGATCAGAGAGCAAATGGGGATCTTGGATGATTGCGATATCATCTTCTAAGACCCAAACAGTCTCATAACCAGAATCATAAGCATCTTTAAGAACCGACAAATGACTCAGAGAACAACCGATAGTTCCCTTGACAGTCCACCCAGAAAACACCCCTTTTCCGTAAGCTGTTTCATTAAGCCAAATGAACTGGGGAGTCCCGTCTCCCTCCGGAGGGAAAAACATCACATATTCTTTGCCCACCCACATGCCCCGCTCGAATGTAACGGCCATATCGTTCAACACCTTTGGGGGAATCGTCCATCCATAAATGCCGGGAAACCTTTGAGGGAAAATAGTGTATTTGGCAAGTAAGGCGGTGGCGTCTCTCCACCTTTCAGGTCTTTGATCGAGATTGATCATGTAGACAAAGTCGATCCCTTTGGGTCCCTTTGAACTCCCTTTGAGAAAAATCGGTTGGTAGTGATCCTCGATGCCGGAGAAAAGAAAACTCACAAGAAAAACAAACAAAACGAGAATTTTACATCTCGGTTCCATCATGAATCCTCTTATGCAATCGTTTTAAGAAGGGCTCTATCTGTTCTTTCTCTTTTTCTGTGAGGTGATCGATGAACAGCACACCCTGAAGATGATCATTTTCATGTAAAATTACCTTGGCTTTCCACCCAGAGCACTCTTCGACCACCCTTTTTCCGTCGAGATCGGTATACTCAACTGTAATTTTTTTGGGGCGATCGACATCTGCATGAATCGTCGGAATGGACAAACAACCCTCTCCCATCTTCCACGTTTCTTCGCTTTTCTTGAGAATCTTTGGATTGATGAAAACCCTCGCCTCCCCGAGTTCAACCTTCCCCTTTTCGTCTTCGATCGGATCTCGGATGACAAACAATTGAATCGAATGGTGAACTTGCGGAGCGGCAAGACCGAGGCCATCGCACGCATCCATCGTTTCAATCATATCGGAGATCAAACGGCAGAGATCTTCCGAAATTTCTTTAACGGGAGCCCCTACTTTCCTCAAAATCGGATCGCCATAGTAGGCAAGAGGAAGGAGCTTGAGCTGCTTACCTGTCACAATAGTGGGGGCTTTCCCTTCTACTAAATGACCCACCCGATAGTACCATTTCCCCTTGAAGTTCTCAAAAAAACTTTTCTCGGTAAACGTCACGTCCTCTTTTTTCTGAGAGAGGTGGGCGATGAACGAAACAATAGCAACGGTTCCGTGTTCAGAAAACTCGAGAATTTCGAGTTTTTGAAAAACAGTATCTCTAGCAAACGCAGCAATTCCTTTTTTCCAACTACTGATATCTTCTTTATAATCGGGACTTGCTGGATGCGTCGTCTGGATGATGTAATCGGGGATATTGAGAGCATAAGCAGAAAAGCGAGACCGCATCAGTTGAAGAGCTGTCTTAGGGTAAGCAGCTCCTCGATGAAAAGGAAAACAACACACTTTGTAAGGATTGCCACTTGAACAAAAACAGGGCTTATCTTGAGGTTTCATTCGGCTGGAAATCGTACACTATCTAGTTAATTATTATCCAATTCAAGTTGGTAGTTCCTCGTTGTCGATTGCGGGCTGCAACGGCCAATTTCGACGGTTTCGCAGAGCACTCGACAGATAATCAACTAATCCCATAGTGTAGAGCTCCCTCTGGTGGGTGGGGCTCTACACTATGGTACTATCTATGAATACTTTGAATGAGAGCGGCAGCTGCAGCAACACGCAAAATAGGAAAAGGTTCTCGGAATGCCGACAACAAGAAGTGAAACGATTCGACATGCCCCACTTTCCCCATGGCCTCTAGAATATGGAGTTTTCTCTGGTGATCAGCCCCAGCATAGGCTTTTTGCAGATCATGCAGGACCGTTTCGTCTCGTCCTATCATGGCGAGAACAAAGCAAGCTTGGAGCCGCACATCTGGATCAGAATCGTGCAACAATTGCCGAACCATCTCTAACCCACTTTCGTCTCCTTCATGCAGGAGAGTCGCCGCAGCAACCCCTGTGATTCCCCAATTTTTTTTCTTTAAGAAGCTCTTGACAGCATCTAAAGCTCTAGGGTCTTCGACAAGAGCAAGCAAAGAGACGAGATTGAGACGCGTCATCTGATCGATTGCTTCTGGGTAGTTCGGAATATGATCGACATGGCGCACCTGACTTGGTGCCAAAATGGAGAATAACGGATTGGGTTGCTGGTCCCACATCCACATTCTCTTCTCTTTCTCCAGAAATTGGTAGAGGATATCGCAACAGATAGAAACCTCTTTTCTCTGACCGATGAGTCCAAGAGCAAGGTTGGCCTTTACATACATATCGTCGCTTGATTGGAGAAAGGTAGACGCCATTTCAACCCCTTTTTCGCCTCCCATGGCGAGAGCCGCGGCAGCAAATCTACGCACCTCTGAAAGAGGACAAAAAAGCCATTTCTGGAAGATTTCCTCTGTCTTGAGACCTGAGAGGAGAGATGCCCAAGCAGCTGTGATCGCAACTTCTGGAGAAGGATCTTCCAAAACAAGTTTGAGATGATTTTCCGTTTCTTCTGGCGTCGCTATTTGGCGATAAAAAAGACCAAACGCATTGATTGCAGCAATCCGGACATCGGGGTGCGTATCATGCATAAGGCGCAGGATCTCATTCTTACCCTCTTTCAGTTGGAAGTGGGCGGCTAAAGAGCAAGCTAGATGACGCATCCCGGCTCGATTGCTCTTAGCAAAATAGAGCCATTCGGAAAGAGAGATATCGTCATAAATCAAAGAAAGAGCTTCGATAGCGCGTAGCCTTTCCTCATAGGTCGTGTTTTCTGATTGGATGAGTTGCTTGAGATAGGGGACCATCTCTTTCATCTTCAAAACGCCCGCTGTTTTGATCACTTCGAGTCGGACCATCCACACCTTTTCCTCTCGGATCATTCGAGCGATTTCATCTTTTAATGGGGCATCTCGGTATTGCCCTACCATTTGGACAGCGACCGACCGAATGACTGCATTGGAATCTTTGAGCATTTTGAGGAAAATGGGGAGGGCTCGTACATCATTTGTCAAGAAAGCGCCGATCAGAGAGGCAAGACGAACTCCATATTGGGTCGACTCAACCCCCTTTCTCAGCACCCCCCAAGAGAGCTCCTCCAAAAGGTTGCGATCAAACGCTAGCTCCGGCTCTTGTTTCGAAAGACTGTCCCACTCTTCAAGCGCTCTCTGCTCCATGCCGTTGGCAGAAAGAGCTAAAATGAAAGCAGACCGAGCTGCCTTGGAATCAGGATACTGACCCACTAGCTTTTTTGCCTCTTCCAAAGCAGAAGAAGTGTCATCAATCATCAAGTGGGAGTGAACTCTTCTTACCCAATCATTTTCAGAGATTTTAGCGAAACCTAAGCAAGGGAAAAGAGCCAGAATCAGCATCATGGATTTACATATATCATGAGACACTTAAAAATTGTAGAGGGCGCACGAGGAACATTAAAAAAAAATCTGGTTCACCCGGCTAATTGGTACCTGCATACCGGAAATGATTCAAAAGTCGGGGTTCCCCAAATATCCAAAGCCATGATAAAATCTACCCGCTATGTTTCACTCTGTCCCACTTTCTATCGCTCAACTCCAGCAAAGCACTCTACAAATTATTAACGAACAGAACCTTACAACGAATAACCACGACAAATTAATCCAAATACTCTACAAGAACTGCAAAAAGAAACTGCCCCCTCCCCCACCCCATCTCTTGGAAAAGATCAAAGAAGAGACTCTGATTCTCCCATCACCCCCTATTCAACAAAAAATTTCTTTACTCCCCTCGCTGAACACCATTTTCTCCTCTCTTGGAAGATTTGGAATCTACCTCGAATCAGTCATCAGCTGGTCTTATGGACTTGACCTCGACAGTCCACCGAAAAATCAATGGTCTGCCCAAGCGCAAGCCACTTTTTTCCGCGGGATGATCGCCGACGGCAAATGGATTCTCCAACAACTTTTCACTTTTTTTGTCACCACACAAAAAACAGCCTTTGCAGCCTTCGGGATTTTGCTTTCGGTAAGCTGCATTAAGATCCTCTACAATCGATTTTATCGGGGATCTCCCGACGCGATCAATCCAGATCAGATCACCAACCTGAACCGCAAAGCTCTCCAAGGACACCTAAAAAAAGCCTCGGGCCGTGTCAAAGAGATGCAACAACTAATCACCGCTTTAACACCCACACCCATTGAAAAACCAAAAATTGTCTTCTTAATCGGTCCTCCCGGAGTTGGAAAAACACAGCTCATCGAGAGTCTCGCTTTGAGCATTGAAAAGGGAGAGATCCCCCTCCTCAAAGAGAAAAAAATCTTCGCCGTCAATACAGCAAGCCTTAAAGAAATAGGGACATACACTGAGACCGGGTATCATTCTCGACTCGATGGGATCTTCATGGGGATGAAAGGGAGCGAAAAATCTCTCATTCTCTTCTTTGACGAAGCGCATAATGCAGCAACAGGCGGGGCCTCTGGCACGAATCATAAGAATCAAGCGCCTTTGATCGAAGAATTGAAGACTAAATTGTTAGAAAAAGGCATCTCCGCTGTGTTAGCAACCACTCAAGAAGAATACGATGAGTACATCGCCTCTAATAAAGCCTTTGTTGAGAGAACCGAACAAATCTTTCTCTCCTCCCTCAATGACACACAAACCGCCCTTGCTTTAAGAGAAAGCGCCTCGAGAGAGGGGATTGCAATCACGCAAGAAGCGATCGAAACCATCATTGAAACGAGCCACAGCTCTCCATTATTCCGAAATCGAGCGAACCCGAGAAAGTCATTTGACATTCTCCAAGCAGCGACCAAACATGTGATCGCATGGACTCCGACCCGACTTTCCGAACAGATCGAGAAGAAGGAAAATGAGCTGAAAAACCTCCAATTATCTTGCTGGGATCAGGAAAGACAAAATAGGCTTTGGACAAAAAGCGAAAAGGGACAAGAGAATATCGAGAAGCTCAAAAAATTAAAGGAAGAGCTCAAACGATTAGAGACCTCTTACAAAACAGAAATCGCCTCTTTGCGCACGATCTCCTTTCTCCGTTCGATCGAACATGAGGCTTTTCAGAGGCTCTGCAGTGTCGTTCACAACACACAAGACACTCAAGAATATCTCTTCTTACAAGAGATTCTCCTACCTATTTTACGCAAAGAGCTAGAAGAGAAAGGCGCCCTCTTTGAAAAGACCTTTCTCGAAAAAATCCCCACCCGAGTCACCCCCGATTTGATCCGGCGACTTTATCCCAAGGCTACCCCATCGATCCCAAAACTCTCCCCCCGATTAGATGGAAGTGGAGATGAAAAATCGTTTGGCCCGCTTCTTTGCCACAGTTTGTGAGAAGGCGATACCCATTTTCAATCCCCTTTTCTTCTGCGATTTTCTGTGCCACCTCCAGAATTTCTCCCATCAAAGGCCAATCGGTTACATCCAAATTATGGATATCGCGAATCTCTTTTTTAGGCATGATCAAGATATGAACAGGCGCTATCGGATGGATGTCTTCGATCGCTAAAATCCGTTCATTTTCAAACACTTTTTTCGCAGGGAGCTTTCCCTGTATAATTAGTCCAAATATCGTTGACATAGATTGTACCATTTATCAGCAAAAATCTTTAGTGTGGAGCGCCCCTATGACGAGGTGAGTTTTGAAATCCATATTGCATCAATATCGACGAAAAAGGATCTTCAAAAGACGCCCGTCAAAGGAGCTCCATACTATACTCGTTCCTCTCCAACATGACCCAAGTAAGCCGAATTTGATAGCTTTAAATCGGTTTGTATAAGTATTACCTCAGCGCTAAATGAAGCGCTTTTAATGCATCTTCTTTGGTTTCCCAAATGGAGATGAATCGTCCTTTGTGACAAAAGACAGCACCTTCGATTCCACTCACCTTTTTTAATTCTTTTTCTAAAAGACCAGCCCATGCTTCAGGAAGCGGTTTTCTTACCTTCATCCGATCTTGCAAATTGGGAGGAATTCCTCTTAATTTCCAATGGGATCCCGACGGCATGATCACGAATTGAGCCGGGTGAAAATCGCCGCCCGCTTCGAAAAAGTTCTCAATCCAAGGAATCGATCGATCAAAGATGAGAGCATAGCCAGCTTCCTCCATCGCTTTTTTAACAAGCGAACGGCAATCCAACGTATAAATTGTCCGTTTGCGCAATCGATCGAGATGGGCCACCACAAAATCAACCGCCTCAAAAAAAGCGCGAGACATCTCTTCTTCAGACACCTCGTAATCGATGGGCAAGAAGTTCGAGATTACCTGAGAAAACGAAGTGGTGCCAATTTCTGTTTTGGCAATCCCATTATCATGAGCATCAACCCCCAAAACCAAAGTCCGATTGAAGGTTTCAAAGAGATGTTCGCTCATGAAACCCTTTGTCTTTAAATACAAAAGGACCATGCCAGCGCTACTTAAAGAGCCTTTGTAATCGGCCTGATGATGATCGAATCTCTTTTTTTTCGGATCGTAGATCCCTCCGACGTCACATACATACTCACACTTTGCAAGCGTGTCTAGATCACGGGAACGAATAATCCCTTCCCGATCGACGAGATCATAGAGAAGAAGAAAAGCAGTCGCAGTCACCTCGTCAGCGTGAAAAGAGCCGTTATGAACACCCAATGTTCTTGAATTCGACTTTATCCATTTTTTTGCGGCATCTCCGGAGAGAGCGTTTTTTTCCTTGTTAATTGGGACTTCACAGCCATTGACTCGCAAAAAAGTCATACAATCACTAAATGCCTCTCTCAGAGCTGCCCATTCAAAAAATGTACAAAATCGAGTTGAAAACATCATTTTTTTCTTTGAAGGTAAGTCACAAGACGATACTCTGAAAGTGAATTTGCGTACACTGAAAATGAAAATCTCAAGCCCTGCCTTATGTTAAAGATTATTTTTGATAGATGATATTACTCGATCTCTACGAGAAAAAAGGAGCTAACTCAATTGGAAAGTTACCTAACACCAGACCACTACGATCTCGTCACTCCCGATGGAGCCATCACCAAAATCAAGGGGCTCGACAAACGGCGGAAACTAGCCACTATCGCAATCGTTGACATCTCTGCTGCTTTTGTCGGATACGATCTCGATCCAAAGTCGGTCACCTTTAATCTAAAAAGCACCTTAGCTCAACTCGGGATCAATGCGCGATGCCTTTCTTATGCCTATGATCGACCTCATGGAAGAGCCGAAGCCCAAATCGAACTCTTTGCCTTTGGTCACATTGGAGAGGCCATGCTCGATCTGATCACCGAAGGAGCTTATATTGGGAAACTCTTTGCCGCAGACGAACGGCGCAAAGTGAGAGACCCCGACTACCTCACTCGCCTTTTTGGAAGAGCCGACAGGAAAGGGCGCCCTCTTCTCTCCCTCGGAAACCTTGAAGGAAGTGGTGAACTCATCTTGGAGAAACAACAAGGAAGAACCGTCGCTTTTCTTTCTGTGCGCGATGGAGTGATGAGCTATGACACCACTGTTTACGGTTTTTTACCCACTCTTGCTAAGGCTCTCAAAAAGAACATGCCCCACACAAGGCAACTCCTGCACCTTCACCAGCGCTTTGAGTCAAAAATCCCCCGCATCATGAGAGAAAACGAAATCCTTCTCGTCCGAACAGCTCCTCTTCATATCCGAACTGTTTATGCCCGAGTCGTCGACGATCTTCTTCCCCAAGGATTTCACCACACAAGCGCAAATGTATTACAACCAGACACTTATGCATCAGGAGACATTTACGAATTTTACGGCAATAGCAATCAAGTGCTTGACGACGTCCCCCTCGAATTTTTCACCCTCGAACCCCATAGAGAGCACGTCTTTTTTTCCGATCGAGACCAACTTATTGCCGCGTTGGAAGACCCGAAGACCCTTTTCAACGCCTTTGCCACCGCCCCCGGATCGAAGAAAGACCTTGCCGCGGTTTTTGTGGTCAAAGGGACGCAAATGAAAGAGCTTCAGGGGAAAGACTGGATTATGCGGGAGCCACTGCGCTACGATTTTCCCGGTCTTGCCTCTCCCTCAAGACAAGCGTTAGTCGCCGAAAAATACATTGAACACCAACCCTCTTACCCCTTTCTCAAAGCGATTGAAGAAGGACTCATCACCTCACAAGGGATCCTTCTCTCCCGACACTTTCCGACCCCCCTTCTCAAAAGGATGCTTCTCAACGACCATGTGGAGAGATGTTTGAAAAGAGTGTACTTCCAATATCCTTCCTGCTCTCACGATGGATTTTTCTCGCATGAAGACAGAGCCTTTCTCGTCGATCTTTCCAAATTTGGGATCCCTGTTTACTGGGTTGATGAAATCTCCAATCAAATCCTCCAATATGTTCATAAACCCGAGAACGACTCAGGCCTCTTTGTTCCCCTTCCCCTTGTCGACACCTTTCGGAAAGCGACCATTTTTGGAGTTTACGGATCCAACCTACAAGAAGGGAATTTTGAGGAAGAACTTAAAGAACTCCTTTCGGGAGTGTTAGCGATGCGCCACGAGATGAATCATCCCCTTCTTTGCAAAAACACCCCCCTTGCGCTCGTTACCGGAGGAGGGCCCGGTGCGATGGAAGTAGGCAACCGCGTTGCTAAAGCGGTGGGAGTTCTTTCCTGCGCGAATATCGTCGATTTTCGATCGAAAGAGAAGAGCGTCGTGAATGAGCAGAGACAAAACCCCCACATCGAAGCCAAGATGACCTATAGGCTCGATCGTCTCGTTGAAAGACAAGCCGAATTCTATCTTGATTTCCCCATTTTTCTACCCGGCGGGATAGGGATGGATTTTGAATATACGCTGGAAGAAGTACGCCGCAAAACAGGAGCAACCCCTCCCAATCCGGCTCTTCTTTTTGGAGATCCCGACTATTGGAGACGAAAAGTCACCTCTCGATTCCAGCTCAATCGAGAAACAGGAACCATCAAAGGATCTGAGTGGGTGAGCAACTGTTTTTACTGCATCCAGAAAGCCTCACAAGGGCTTGCCATCTACCGGAGCTTTTTCCAAGGGACCCTCCCCATCGGGAAAGAAGGGCCCATCTATCTAGAAGGGTTTAAAACCCATAGCTGAGATTATATTGCATGTAGTGAGTGCGCAATTTGGAGAACTGCCCCTCTAAAGAGTAGCCGTGATGGCATTCGACATAGAAGCGGAATTTTCGACCGATCCCCTGGAGTTTACTGAATTCATAGCCGATTCGATAAGTCCCATCGAAGTTCCAATCGAGTTCTTGGTAATTTCTCCAGTGGAGACCGATATAGACCGTTCCATAGAGTTTTTGACGATAGAATTTCGCCCCCAAGAAACGGACCTCAGTTCCATATTCGACGTATAAAGGCTTCCAAGGGAACGTTTCATCGCTATGGACAATTGCACCTGGGAATCCATAAACGCGGATCCCTTCGCTTGCCTGGTAAGAGACGGCGAAGTCGACAGCCTCGATGCTCGGATTGACCCGGTGAATATACGGATCATCCTCGGGGCCTCCCTGATGAACCATCACAAAACCTGGGTGATTCACCAAGAATTCATCCCCCAAGTGGCTAGAGATATGATAACCCCTTAAGCGGAAAGACCATTTATCTCTCGCATAAGTGATCGGAATCCCACAATAGAAATCCGTATTGACCAGTTCAGTCCCTTCAGCGACCCGATGCTTTGGATCCATGTTGAAGACAGACCAAATACCCGCTTCGATTCCCACCTGTAAATCACCATGCCATAACACATCGAGCCAACGATAAACCGCAAAATCATCGCCCAAAGCGACATCGACACATTTGTTTCCACAAACCCGATCCCCGCTCCGGTATCCCAACGTATAAGAGATCTGTCTAGGAGCTGCAATGAGCGGTTGGAACAATTCAGTCATCTGTGGGAACCAAATACCGCTGATTTGAGGCCGTCTCACATACTTTTCCCTTAAAATTTCATCGGCAGGAGGCACGCCCTCTAAACGAGACACCTCTTTTACACCGGGAACATCTTTGACAAACGAGACAATACTATTTGCAATCAGTTGGTTGCTTGGCAAATTAGAGAGCCATACCTTCCTTCCCTTGACGATGACAATCACTTGGTATTCAGCGTAGTGCATATCGACAAGCGCCTGAATATACCCTTCAAAGTAAGGATCGGTGGCCGTGTGGATTTCTACCGGCACACTATCGCTACGAGAAAGAACGATGGCAACTTCTTGATCTTGAGGGGTTTCACAAAAAGCAAAAGACCCAAATAAACATGATAAAACAACAGCACTCGAATGGATCCTGCCCATAAAATCTCCCACCTGTATAAACGCCTGTATACTGAGAGGACATTTTCTACACAAACGTTTTTGTGCGCGGGCCATTTTTTCTCTATACTCGTTCCACCTCACAGATACCCAAAGCAAACCGATTTAAAGCACGAAATTTTTATTGGAAATTTGATAGCTTTAGATCGGTTTTCTTGGGTAATTTTGGGCAGGAAGGGGTATATACCGCAGTAATTGCAATCCACTAAAAAGGCAAAGAGAAGCTCCCATAAGGAGAACACCGAGATAGCCAAAAGAGACCGCCAGAAAGCCACCGAGAGGAGGAGCTACACCTCCCCTTAAGCCGACGAGAACAACACCAATCCCTGTGTAGCGAGAACTCTCCTCTTTGCCCGCAAAAACGGGACCCGAGAGATTCCAGACCAAATGGCTTCCACCCTGAGCGATCCCATACCAGAAATAAGCGACATAGAGCCACACCATACCAAAGACAGAAAAGCTCAATAAGAGAGGGAAAAGGCCTGTACATAGAAAAACAAAACTTGCGACCCGAAAAATCGGCAACTCACTAAACCAGCGTCCCCATAAAGAGGAAGAAACGACAAATCCGAGAGCTTTTGCAATCGAAAGAGCCGCCGAAATTTCGAGATAACTCACCTCGAGCGTATTGACCATGAAGAGAGGGATTACCGCCTGAATCAACATTAGGCCAAAACCTGCCCCCATGAAGCCCCATTGAAAACGGGCAAAATCGGATCTTTCTTTGAGCAACCGATAACTATCGCGCCAAGGGCGAATCAACCGTTCCTTGAGAGGAACCCAACACCCCTCTTCCGTCTCTATTTCGACCGGGACCCTCCCCTGCATCACCACAGAGACAAGACCAACCAAAGATGAAAGAGGGAGAAGCCACATCCAAAGAAGCGAATTTCCATCCAAAGCAGCGCCCATTGCAAGCGAAAGAACCACCCCCTCCGCGTAGCCGAGAGCCGCACTCAACGAAAAAGCCCTGCCCCGCTTCTCCTCACCCACCGTCCTACGCAACATTTCGAGCCAAGCAGGAGCCCCCGCCCTATAAAAAAACATATAATTAGCTGAAGCCAAGACAAGAAACCAACTTGAATCGATCCACGGACAAAGGAAGAACGGGAGCCTCATCCAGATTCCCGCCCAGATCACATTCGATTTCAGCTTATGACTCCGCCCTTTAAGACCTGAACTCCAATAAAACGAAAAGAGAGCCATTACAGGCTTTAAAGTGACCAACAAAGTAATCTGCAACGTACTTGCGCCCAAGTCCTTGCACAAAATAATGGGGAGAAGATTATGGAGAATAGAGAGAGGTTCATTAAGTAGGCTGGTCCAGAGAAGAGCCTTGCCCATTTTGACCTGGCTAAGAGAGGAAGTTTCTGCCATGCAAAAAATCTAATTTATAGGTGGGTAAAAAGGCCCTAAATGATGAGGATATAATACCTGGATAAGGAGTTTTCCGGTATCTTTGAAGAGTGACAGGCAGGTGGCCGAGCATTAAAAACAATTTTTCAAAAGGTGCTCTCTGTACGTAGGAGAGCTTACCGCTTTCGTTTGTTTTGTCGCTTTTCCCTTTTTGGTTGTCTTGTCTCGAGAGAGAACCCCAAGCGCAACCTTTCTCATG
>DAIDIZ010000077.1 GCA_027451585.1 Chlamydiota bacterium | reverse complement strand
CATGAGAAAGGTTGCGCTTGGGGTTCTCTCTCGAGACAAGACAACCAAAAAGGGAAAAGCGACAAAACAAACGAAAGCGGTAAGCTCTCCTACGTACAGAGAGCACCTTTTGAAAAATTGTTTTTAATGCTCGGCCACCTGTGGGACTCCCTTCCCAAATGAGGCGGGGAGCCCGATTTTTGAAGAGAGCTTAGGCTCGTGCCGTTTCTTGTTTCATGAGTTTTTGAATGATCTTGGGACCGCTTTCCTCGACCACTTTTTTAGCAGCACCATTGACTGTAGAAGCAATTTCTTTAAGAGTTTTTTCGAAGAATTGTTGTAATTGATCATCGGGAGGATTCACTTCTCTTTTTCTCTCAAGCAAGAACTCTTTTAATGATTTTTTCAATTCCTGACGCGCTCGAAAGGCGGGAGATCCTGCCACTTCCAAAATAGCGGCTTCAAGAAGTGTGGCTGCATACACTACTCTATGAAGTCCGAGGGCCAACTTTTTTGTTTGCGGCTCGAGTTCCTGGATGCTCGGATTTTGTGTAAACTTCTTTTCGTCTGCTTTCACTCTTTTGATGATTTCTGTGTAGAAGGCTCCTTTATTTGGCGACGGGGCTTCGGATTCTCTGCTTAAGGTCTCACTAGCGAGCTTTCTTACTTTTTCGGGACAATCGCTCAAAGCTATCTTAACATCGAGTCCGCTAAACTCTGACTTAAAGAATTCTCTTAGTGACCATAACGTTCTTTTAAATATCCCTCTTATTTCTTTATAAATAGAAAAGGTGTTTTGCTCTGTAGGGTTTGCAAAGGCAGTGTTGTAACGCGCAGCGATTGAGTTTATTTTTGAAATAGTTTCCACTAGATCTCCATTTGTTAATTTTATGAGAGAATTATCGTTGATACTTTCTTTAATAAGAAGTGTTTTTTGTAACTTGTTGTAAATAGAGGGGGGAGGGCGATTGAGGAAGGGTCCTCAATCGCCTTTGTGTAATTAGCCTTGGATGGTAGCCGTTGCTTTTGCCATTGCAGGTTTATCTGCGTGGGTGTGGGCAAGGGCTTCTCCAGCCGCCTCTCTGTCTTTTTGTAAGGAGAGAGCGGTGAAGCGCTTATCAAGAGCTTTTGTAGCGAAGATCCAGGCAACGATCACTGCGAGGAGGAGCGTTGCGATATAGGGAGCTACTTGCAAAATGCTTGATGCATTGAAGAGAGCCAAGAAACCCATTTGGATCACAGATCCGCCTGATTTACCAAGCCGGGCTCCAACGACGTCAATAGCCGCCTTTCCTTTCAGTTTAATCTCTGCATCAAGAGGGATGTAAGCCATCTCCTTGGTGGGGTCAAACATGGAGTACTTCGTTGCTTTTGACATGACGTTTTGGAGCATACCAAAAATCACAGCAAGCATCAGAGGGGTAGTTCCCATCATCGCGACAAATCCACCGAGTTGATCCTTGAAAATCACGAATGCAAAGAACGCAATTCCTGTGATGGCCAAAACAACAGGAGTGAAAAGAGCGGCGGTTCCCCAACCAAATCGTCGGATGACATTGCCTCCAACAAAGAGCATCATGAAGATGGTGAGAGTCCCGGTTGCCCAAGAAAAGCCTCCCATGAAGTGTTGGTAATCATTCGGGTTTGGATATTGTAGCTTGAGCTGGTTTTTCCATGTGACTTCAACTAAGTTAATCGAAATCCCATAGGCAATAACGACGATTGCAATGCAGCCGAGATAAGGAGAGCGGACGAGATAAAGCATGCTCTCTTTAATCGACATCTTTGGTTTGTCTTTCTTCGATTTCTTCACTTCTGAAGGATCGTAAAAACGGGCATCCGTGAGGACCTCTTTATTGATCCACCAGTAGATGGTAATGGCGGCCGCGCAAGCGACGACAACTGCGCCCATGGTGTAAAGAAGGGTCACGCCCCAAGCATCAACCCCTGCAGGAATTGTGTCTTTGATGTTGGCGAATTTGCGGATCAAGTAGCCTGAAGGATACATCGCGAGGTTCGCGCCGATTCCAAAAAGAGCATAGAAACGTTTTGATTCAGCCACTTTGGTGATTTGGTTGGCAAATCCCCAGAAGAGGAGAGAAACAGCAGCAGATCCCCACAGCTCAGCCATGATGTAGAACAGGGAAGAAGGCCAGTAGCGGATCATCCCGATCAACCCTTTCAATCCTTGCGGCAGGTGAGCAGTCATCCAATCGGTTAATGCAATCGGAGAGATGGCATCTCGGTTCGGATAAAGGATTGTCGCATACAAACCGAAGAAGAGGCCAAAGAAGGCCATGAGTCCCATGAAGAGTCTTTCTCGTTTGATGACGTTGCTCAACTTAGTGAAGATGAGCATGAAAATGATCGCGCCAGGGACAACCCCCCAAAACTTTAAGAAGGGGATTGTTTCTGCTCCTGTAGCTGTTACGATCAGGGTGTCTTTGGTGTCGCGAAGAATCGTATAGTTGAAGTTAATGAAAAAAAACAAAAAGAACATGGGAAGGAATTTCTTCAGCTCGAACGCGTGGATCGGCCAAAGCATAGATCTCCATTTCCCAAACTCTTTAGTAGCTGTCTGAGACATCGATTGTATCCTCTATTTAAAAATTTCTAAACAAGAGAAGAGGTGGCCTGCTCTTGTTTATCCAACGAAATAGGATACACGAAAATCTATAAAAAGCAAGGACGGTCTTCTGTTGTGCGCGTTTGAGGAAAAGGAAAACGCAGGGGGGAGTGGAGGTGCAAAGACAATGTACAAAGTCGAGGCGAAGATTGTTTTTTAATGGATAGTATAAATAAAAAACCCCAGAATTATAGAGATTCTGGGGCTTTTGTATAGAAAGAGGGGAAAAATTTAGTTTTGCGCGGCAAGCAGGGGGTTGTGCTCGGCGAGCTGTTGATAAGCATTGATCGAGTCGACGTAGTTAGTCCAAAGTTCTTGCTGGACTTTGTTGTGTCGAATTGACTGAATTAATTCTCTTTTGCAAGCGGCAACCGATCTTTTTGGGCTTAAAATAGTAATGATTTCTTTATCTCCGGCCAGACGAGCAATATTGAGCATTCGCTCCAATTGCATTCGAGTGAAGTTCATGTGGTCTTTACGCTTACGAGATCCTCGAGGCGCTCTTTGCTTCGGAGGAATCGAAACAGGTCTGTCTACTTGAATAACAAATCGTTCGATAATAGACGCAAGTTCCTGTGGTTGTTTGCTTTTCATCTTCTTCAAGGTGAAGTGATGCATGTAGCCGCCCGATTTCATGGGGAGATATTTGCAGAGGTCGTTTTCCTTTCTGACGCCCACTTTCTTGATCGCTTTGAGGATCACATCTTCGATATCTTTGGATTTCTTCGTTTCAGATCCGTGTTCTTTTTGTGCAACGCTCATGAATAACCATCCTAAAATTGATTTTTGGAATCGCGCCCGTTCTATTTTTTTAAGAATAAACGCGACTCTCGTTTCTCGTTCGAGATATTTAATTGGTGATTCTATTAGAGTATTTCTTTTTTTGCAAGAACTGTTTGCTTTTTTTTGTTACTCTCTAAATGGGTTTTCTTCTCTAGCAATTGCAAGAATAGGGGCTTTGGCAGTAAAATCGACAGGATATGCAATTATTTAAAAAAGTGAATTTTTTGCTTCTTGTTTTGTTGTCTCTTTTTTTGAATGGGTGTGGTCGTTCATTGGAGAATCATCGCTTGAAAGAATGGATGGGGGATTCCCCTGAGATAAGAGTGTTGTGCTCGACGGCCCAAATCGGGGATTTGGTCTCAGAAATAGGGGGAGGAAGGGTAAAAACATGGGTGCTGATTCAAGGAGATCTTGATCCTCATAGTTATGAATTAGTCAAGGGGGATGATGAAAAATTGTTTCGATCTGATTTGATTTTTTATCACGGATTGAATCTAGAGCATGGCGCTAGTTTATCCTCTTTTTTTCGTACTTCTTCAAAGAGCGTTTCTGTAGGGGATGAGATCGCAAGGCGATATCCAGAAAAAATTTTAAAAAGAGGCTCTGTGGTCGACCCTCACCTTTGGATGGATATTTCTATATGGGAAAAGGGAATTGATCCGATTGTCGAAGGTTTAAGTCAAAAAGATCCAGAACGAGCAGATGAGTACAGAGCAAGGGGATCCCTTTTGAGGGAAAAGATGATGTTGGCTCATCAGGAGCTGAAAATGAAATTATCCTCTTTAAGCCTTGAAAAAAGATATTTGCTCACCAGCCACGATGCGTTTCGTTATTTCACGAAGGGCTATCTTGCGAGCGAGAATGACGGGAATTGGCAAGATCGATTTGCTGCTCCCGAAGGGCTCGCCCCTGATGGACAGTTAAGCGCGGTCGATATTCAAAGGATGATTGATTATGTTAGGAAATACAAAGTCTCTGTGCTTTTTCCTGAGTCGAATGTGAGTCGCGATTCGATTCGAAAAATTGCCATTGCGGGAAGGGAATTTGGGATCGATGTGCGTGTTTGCGAGGAACCTCTTTATGGCGATTCGATGAGCGGACAATCCTATCTGGAGATGATGCGGAAAAATGGAGATGTGATGTTGAGGAATTTAAAATGAAGCACGATCTTTCATTAGATATTCAAAACCTCTATGTCAATTACGGGAAACATTCTGTTTTGTGGGACATTTCTCTTTCCATTCCTAAAGGGATTACAATTGCTATTGTAGGTCCAAATGGCGCTGGGAAAAGCACACTGCTCAAATCGGCTCTTCGCTTAGTTCCTTCTGTTTCGGGAAGGATTGATCTTTTAGGAGAATCTTCTTTTTCTAAAGCGCGCAAAAAAATCGCTTATGTTCCTCAAAGAGGGGCGGTTGATTGGGATTTTCCGATCACTGCTTATGAGGTAGTTTTAATGGGACGGTTTGGTCAATTTGGTCTTTTTGGAAGACCTCGTAAAGCGGACAAAGAGGCGGCTTTTCATGTGTTAGAGCGGGTCGGGATGTCTTCTTTTGCAGACCGTCAAATCGGACAGCTCTCAGGAGGCCAACAGCAGCGTCTTTTTTTGGGGAGAGCTCTTTTGCAAAACACCGATCTTCTTTTTCTCGATGAACCCTTTGCTGGAGTTGATCTCACCACCGAAAAAGCAATGGTCGAGTTGCTGAAAAAAGAAAGGGATAAGGGGAAGACTGTTTTTTCTGTTCATCATGACTTGCTCACGGTCGAAGAGTATTTTGATTGGGTGATCATCTTGAATACGCGTCTCATTGCTTTTGGTCCTGTTTCGGAAGTATTCACAAAAGAGAACCTGCGCCTTGCCTTTGGCAAACACCAAAATCTCTTCGATGAAGCAGCGGAATTGAGTGCAAAAAGTTTAAGTGGTCTTCTATGAACTGGATCGATTTTTTTACTGATCCGATCTTTCGGGCTCCCACCTGGGGAACTTTATTCATGTGCATCTCTTCTTCGCTCATGGGGGTCATTCTTTTTTTGAAGAAAAAATCGCTTCTCGCAGAATCTCTTTCTCACGCGACCTACCCGGGGGTGGTGATTGCGATGATGCTGTTTACTTTGCTTTTCCCTGGAAAAGAAGAGTGGTTGTTTATCGCCATTTTTATCGGAGCTTTTTTCTCTTCTTGGCTCGCTTTGCAAGCGATCCGATTTTTGCAAGAAAAGCAGAGATTGCATAGTGATGTGGTTCTCTGCGTTGTCCTCTCTTCGTTTTTTGGAATAGGGGTCCTTTTCACGAGTTGGATGCAGGCGACGATACCCGCTTGGAAAAACCAGATGCAGATGCTCCTTTTTGGACAGGCTGCGACGATGACTGATCTTCATATTGCCCTTTACGGGTCTTTAGCTTTTTTATGTGTCCTTTTTTTTGTCCTTTGTTTCTACCCCATTCAAGCCTTTTCGTTTGATCGATCCTTTGCGCAAATTGTGGGGATTCGGGTCTCCTTTTTTGAAAAGCTTTTTTTCTCCCTCGTCTTGCTCTCTCTTGTGTTAGGCATTCGGAGCGTCGGAGTGGTTCTCATGTCGGGAATGGTGGTGGCTCCCGCTGTTGCGGCGCGCCAATTCACCAATCGTTTGGGTAGCATGTTTCTTCTCGCTGCGTTTTTTGGAGCTTTGAGCGGTTTCTTGGGGAACGTCTGTTCGGTTTTTGGTTCGATTGCTCTTTCTACAGAGGACCATCGATTAACTCTGCCCACTGGCCCGATGATTGTTTTGGTAGGGGGGCTCATTGCCGTTTTCTCTCTTGCCTTTGCCCCTAAGAGAGGATGGGTCTTTCGGAAGATGCGGATTGGCTCTTTTTCTCTCAAACGATTAGAGGAAAATCTTCTCAAGATGATGTGGAAGAGAAAAGAGCAAGGGATCAAAAGAGGACAATTTACTTCTCAGCTCGGGATCTCTACGCTCTCGTTGTCGTTGGTTCTTTTTCGTCTCCGTTCTCAGGGGTGGGTGTTGAAAAAGGACTCCTTATATGAACTGACCTTTGACGGAAGACAAAGAGCCTCTTTCATTGTTCGATTGCATAGGTTGTGGGAGCTTTATTTGACAAACTTGTTAAAACTCGAATCGACAAAAGTCCATAAAACCGCTGAAGAAATGGAGCACATTCTCACGCCTGATCTGGAAATGAGATTGACCGAGCTTCTATCCAATCCGATCGAGGATCCTCACCAGCAACCCATCCCAAAAAAAGGGGAAGTAGGATGAATCCGTATTGGGATAATGATTTTTTTACCTTTTTTTCCACCCTTTTTTCGAGATTGTTTTCTTTTGCTTTTCTCGAACCCACAAGTGATGAGATCCAGATAGGGGTTTTAAGTCTGATTGCTATTTCTTGCGGCTTAATCGGCCCTTTTCTGGTTTTAAGAAAAATGGCCATGTTTGCCAACGCCCTTTCTCATACAGTTCTTGTCGGGATCATCGTCTCTTTCCTATGGATTGGAGGATCTTCTCTTTTTGATTTTTCCCATCTTTTTATAGGCGCTCTCATCGCTTCTGTTTTGACCGTTTTTCTCACCGAAGGATTGATCCAGTGGTTCCATCTCCATGAGGATGCAAGTGTTGGATTGATTTTCACTACCCTTTTCGCATTAGGAATTGTTTTAGCCACCGTCTGTATGCGAGATGTCCATTTAGGGATTGAGTCGGTGATGGGGAATTCCGATGCGCTGCAGCTTTCTGATCTCAAGACGAGCGCAATCCTTGCTTTGATGAATGGTCTTGCAGTTCTCCTTTTCTACCCCTTCTTGAGAATCTCCAGTTTTGATGCTCCTTTCGCAAAGTGTTTGGGTCTGCCCGTTCGATTCGTCCATTTTGCCCTTCTCTTTTTTGTTGCGATGACGGTTGTGGGGGCATTTCGTTCTGTGGGCGTATTGCTTGTCCTTTCCTTTCTCGTCTGCCCCTATTTGATCGCTCGCCTCCTTTCCGATCGACTCGGTCGTATCCTGCTCTACACCCCCTTGATCGGAGTCGTGTCCGTTTTCTTAGGGGTCGCACTTTCTCGCCATATTTTGAGTGTTTATGGCCTTCCCCTATCGACGGGAGGGATCCTAGTTACTCTGATGACTTTGCTTTATGTTTTGTCGATTGCGTGGAAGTCGAGAAAATTTCTCTTCACACAGAGAATGAAATTTGCTATCGTTGAGACAATTAATTAAGCGCCCCCATGGTTGAAAACATTTTCTATGTCGTTCTAGCAATTCTCGGCCTGGGATTTCTCGTCTTCATTCATGAACTCGGTCACTACATTGTCGCAGTCAAAGAAGGGATGCGTGTCGAGGCATTTGCTATCGGATTTGGCAAGCCCATTTGGACGTGGGAAGTCAATGGAGTGAAGTGGCGCCTTTGTATGCTTCCTTTTGGTGGATACGTCAAAATCGCCGGTATGCAGAAAGAAAAAGGGGTTGATCCTTGCGATATCCCCGATGGGTTTTACGGGAAAACCCCTGGGCAGAGGATTAAAGTAGCCCTTGCAGGCCCTCTCGTCAATGTCGCGTTTGCCTTGATTGTTTTTTTCGGTCTTTGGATTGTCGGTGGCAGACAGAAGAATTTTGCAGAATTTACGCAAAGAATTGGTTGGGTTGATCCCCATTCTGCTCTCTACGAAAACGGGGTTCGCGCAGGCGACGTCATCAAAAAATATGAAGGAAAACCGTTCAAAGGCTTCCGTGATCTCGTCGTTTCTTCGATCATGAAGGATCGGATCACCCGAATCGAAGGGTATAAAGTCGATTATTCGACGGGGCGTCACCGCTTTTTTGATTATACCTTAAGCACTTATGAAGATCCCTCGAGCGTCAAAGACAAGATGGTCACGATCGGCGTGATGTCTCCCGCTCAATACCTTATCTACGATCAGAAACACCCCTCTCCTGTTTTGAAGGCCGCCGGACTCCATCCCCTGGATCGGATTGTTTGGGCAGATGGAGATCTCGTCTTTTCTTTGAAACAGCTCAGTTCCATTGTCAATGAATCAACAGCTTTTCTTACCGTGCAGAGAAAAGGGCTTACGATTCAGACAAAAGTACCCCGCGTTCTTCTGAACGACCTCAAAATGAATTCCTTCGAGAGAGCAGAAATTGGCGATTGGCAGCATGAGGCCAATCTCAAATCGCGCTTTCAGGACCTCTATTTCATTCCCTACAACCTCTCTCCTGACTGCGAAGTCGAAAGTCGCATTGGCTTCATTGATGAGCAAGACCAGACAAAGGCGTTTGAAGGATGCGAGCGATGCACCTCTTTCCAAGTCCTCCAAGAAGGGGACCGGATTCTTGCTGTCGATGGAATTCCTGTTGAGTTTTCTTACGAAATTCTCGATCTACTCCAAACCAGGCGAGTTCTGATGATTGTCGAGAGAGATCCGACGGTGATCAATCCCGTTCTTTGGACCAAAGCGGATACCCAGTTTGAGAATCTCAATTACGAAAATCTCACGGAGATTATTTCTTCGATAGGGACGGAAAACGATCATACTTCAGCAGGCAATCTTTACCTTCTCAAGCCACTCATCCCCCAATCGCTTCTCGACATGCCTCTATCGACTGTCCAAAAGAGGCAGATCAGCGACGAACTTGACCGGTCGAGAAAAGAGATCGATTCAGTTCAAGATCCCCAAAAAAGAAGACAGCTTCTCGATCAGTGGGAGCAAAATCAAAAGAAACTCGTTCTTGGCATCCCTCTAAGAGATCGAACCGTCGAATACAATCCCTCCCCATGGGAGCAATTCGTACATGTATGTGAAGATACCTGGAGAACGCTTTCTGGCCTTGTAACGGGAGTCCTCAATCCCAAGTACGTAAGCGGCCCTGTCGGTATCATCCAAGTAGTGCACCACAGCTGGACCATTGGCCTTAAAGAAGCCCTCTTCTGGATGGCAGTTATCAGCCTCAATCTAGGAATCGTCAACCTACTCCCCATTCCCGTTCTCGACGGAGGTCACATCGTCTTCTCGCTTTTCGAGATGGCCACAGGGCGAAGAATCACCTCAAGAATGATGGAGCGGCTCATTGTCCCTTTCATCGTCCTCTTGATCGGCGCCTTTATCTATATCACTTATCAAGATATTTCCCGCCTCTTTTCCCGCTTTTTCTAAACCCTTCGTTTGGACTGCGGAGCTTCCCCGACATGCTTATCCTTTACTCCGCGCCGCTTGAAATTGGGAATCTGAGGAATCGGATTTTGTTAGAAATAAGGGAAAAGCGAAGAGGAGGAGAGAGAACCTCTCCTCCTTTATAAGGGCAATTAAGGTTTGTCTTCGTCGATGATTTCGGCATCAGCCTCTTCGACGTCGGGTTTCCTTTCTTGCTTGGGCGCCTCTCCAGGTGTTTCCCCCGCTTGGCCTTGGTTCAGATTTTCGCCGATCTTTTGCATGTGCTGCTGCAGATCTTGCGTTTTGGCTTTCACTTGAGCGACATCTTTTGTCTCGAGTGCTTTTTTAAGAGCGTCGATCCGGGTTTGGATATCGGTCACCACTTGAGATGGAAGCTTGTCCTTATATTCGTCAAGAGACTTCTGGGCTCGGAAAGCAAGAGCGTCGCCTTCGTTATGCACTTCGACCTCTTCTTTGCGGAGCTTGTCTTCTGCCGCGTGGAGCTCGGCCTCTTTGACTTTTCTTTGGATCTCTTCATCGGTGAGCCCTGACTTGGCTTCGATCCGAATTTTTTGCTCTTTGCCAGATTGTTTATCCTTGGCTAAGACTTGGAGGATCCCGTCGGCATCGATGTTGAAAGAGACTTCGATTTGGGGCGTCCCTCGTGGGGCTGGAGGAATATCGCTTAGGTCAAATCTTCCGATCTCTTTGTTGTCTTTGGCCATGGGGCGCTCTCCTTGGAGTACGACGATGGTCACTGCGGGTTGGTTATCGGCAGCAGTCGAGAACACTTGCTTCTTCTGGGTCGGAATGGTGGTGTTTCTCTCGATGAGAGGGGTCATCACGCCTCCGAGTGTTTCGATTCCGAGCGTCAGGGGCACAACGTCGAGGAGAAGAACATCTTTGACGTCCCCGCCGATGATCCCTCCTTGGATTGCGGCTCCGATCGCCACTGCTTCGTCGGGGTTCACTCCTTTGTGGGGCTCTCTTTGGAAAATGTCTTTTACTTTCTGTTGGACGGCTGGCATACGGGTCATCCCGCCGACGAGGATCACTTCACCGATGTCGGAGGGTGAAACGCCTGCATCTTTCATCGCTTTGCGGCAGGGTTCTACAGTCCTTTCAATGAGGTCATGGCAAAGACTTTCGAGCTTCGCCCGTGTGAGGGTGAGGGTAAGGTGTTTGGGCCCTGACGCATCCATGGTGATGAAGGGTTGATTGATCTCGGTCGAAGGAACTCCTGATAGCTCAATCTTCGCTTTCTCCGCCGCGTCGCGTAGTCTCTGGAGGGCCATTTTGTCTTTGGAAAGATCAATGCCGCTTTCTTTTTTGAACTCGTCGAGCATCCAGTGGATGATCTTGTTGTCAAAATCATCCCCGCCGAGGTGGGTATCTCCGTTGGTGGCAAGCACTTCAAACACTCCATCGCCAATCTCAAGGACGGAAACGTCAAAGGTTCCTCCCCCAAGGTCGTAAACAGCGATTTTTTTGTCGGTATGAAGCTTGTCGAGTCCGTAGGCAAGGGCTGCAGCTGTCGGCTCTGGAATGATCCTCTTCACATCAAGTCCTGCAATTTTCCCGGCGTCTTTCGTCGATTGTCTTTGTGAATCGTTGAAATAGGCAGGAACGGTGATCACAGCTTCGGTCACTTTTTCTCCGAGGTAGCTCTCCGCTGTCTCTTTCATCTTCATCAAGATGTGGGCTGCTGCCTCTTCGGGAGAAATGATTTTCCCGTCAATCTCAAACACCGCGTCGCCGTTTGCATTTTTTGTCACTTTATAGGGAACGGTGGCAATTTCTGATTGGACTTCTGAAAATTTCCTCCCGATGAATCTTTTCGATGAGTAGAGCGTTTTGTCGGGGTTGGTCACGGCTTGTCGTTTTGCAGGAACTCCAACGAGTCGTTCATTCCCTTTGTACGCAATCACAGAAGGGGTTGTTCTCGCTCCCTCTGCGTTTGTAATCACTACTGTCGAGCCTCCTTCCATGATGGCTACGCAGGAGTTTGTTGTTCCAAGATCAATTCCAATGATTCTTCTTTTTGTCATAATCTTCTTCTCTTATTGGTTTAAATTTTGTTCTTCTGCATCTCGCGCAATGTGTTTTGCGACTTTGACGCGGGCGGGCCGGATCGTTCTCAGTGAACTTTTATAGCCCTTGGTAAATTCTTCCAGAATGGTTCCATCTGGTTTTTCGTTTGTTTCAACCATTTCAACTGCTTCATGGTCGTGGGGATTAAAAATCGATCCAACTGAATTAAATGCGTGGATTCCGTTGTTGTTTAATACTTCTTTAAATTGGGAAAGGATCATTTCAAATCCGGTTGCCCAGTTTTTGATTTCGGCACTTCCCGAGCCTGCGAATCGGAGCGCGTTTTCGAAGTTGTCAATCGCGGGGAGAAAGTCTGCAATCGCACTTTCAATGGCAAATCTTGACATGTCGGAACGCTCTTTTTGCATCCTCTTTCTCATGTTCTCCATCTCTGCGATCGACAAGAGATACTTCTCTTTCCAGTTTTCTTCTACGGGAGGGGGTGTTATGTGTGGCTCTGCTTGTGGGTTTTGTTCTTCATTCATGCGAGATTGTCCGTGTTTTGGTTTTCGAGAAGTTTTTCCGCGCTTCGAGGTTGGCGGAATGTAATTTTGTGTTTGTAGAGATTGTTTTTTAACATTTCACTTGTCTTTTCACTAAAGAATTGGAGGAGCCCAAAGAGGTTGCGGTAGGGGAGGCGAGTGGGCCCTAAAATCGCGATGCTTCCCGATAGGATATGGTTGATGTGATAGGGGATTGCCAAAACTGTACACTCAGAAGAGGCGGCGACGTAAGGGCAGAGCTCATCCCCTATCCAAAGAGAAAGGGCATTTTTCTTCATCGTTTCTCGCAAAAGAGAGCGCATCGCTTCTTCATCTTCTAAAAGAGAAAGGCTCTTGGATAGTGCTGCTGCATCATTGAACTCGGGATAGGAAAGAAGTTTGGAGAGGCCGGAACGGATGATCTCTTCGTTTGGAAAGTTGACGTAGCCTACTACATGGCGTACCATCACTTCGTTGTAGAGTCTTTGCGCCGTTTTCGTGTCGGCTTCACCGGCAAATAGGGGCTTTTCGCCTTTGCTCATTCTCCAAAGAAAGTATTCTTCGCAGCTCCGTAGAAAGGTGGGGGTGATCGGATGTTCTAGATAGAGCGCTTCGGTGTGGATGAGGCCAAAATCGGTGATCAAGATGGCAAGGATCTTGATCGGACTGAGCGAAACAAGCTTGATCTCTTGGATAAAGTCTTGGTCGAATCGAGGGGTCGATGCGAAAATAGCGCATTGGGAAAGCTCGCTCAAAGCTTCCATTGCTTGCTGGAGAAGGCTTGCCACTTCTCGGGTCTCCTGACAGAGGATCTGATTCAGCGTTTCCTCTTGACTTTTCTCCAGGATTCCTTGGTCTAGATGGGCGTTAGCGTAGAGGCGTAATCCTTTCTCGGTGGGAACTCTCCCTCCCGAAGTGTGCGGTTGCTTCAAAAACCCTTCAGTCTCTAGCTTCGCAAAATAATTGCGAATTGTTGCTGAACTTAAAGAGTCAAATCCTTGTTCCTGAATCGTTTGCGATCCGATAGGCTTGCCTGTTTTCAGATAAAGTTCAACTAAGCCAAAAAGGACCGAAAGTTCCCGGTCGGCTTTAGAGAGCTTTTTATGTGTGAGTGTTTTATAGGGCTGTTTCATCAATCTAGTCCGATTGTATCAAAGCCTCCCTCAGATCGCAAGACCTTTTTAGCACTCTTTATTACTGACTGCTTGGATTTTTTGTAGGTCGTTTGAGCTTAGTGTGTTATAGATAACGAAATGGATGGAAAAGGAACTGCAAAACCATCTCGAGATGGAGTCTCGCAGTTCCCTATGACAGGACTGATTACTGCCGTTTGAAGATTTCAGAAGCTTTAAAGAAAAAGGAGATTTCTTCTTTTGCTGTTTGAGGGCTGTCTGATCCGTGCACGGCGTTTCTCTCGATGCTTGTTGCAAAATCACCCCGGATGGTCCCTGCGGCTGCTTTCGATGGATCGGTGGGGCCCATAATTTGTCGATTTTTTGCAATCGCGTTTTCTCCTTCAAGAACCATCACGAGGATCGGTCCGGAAATCATGAACTCAACGAGCTCCATATAAAAGGGGCGCTCTTTGTGTACGGAGTAAAATTTTTTCGCTTGTTCTTCGGTCAGGTGAAGCATTTTTGCTGCGACTACGCTTAAGCCCTCTCGTTCAAAATACTCGATGATGTTCCCAATTTGGTTCTGGCCCACTGCGTCAGGTTTGATGATCGAAAGGGTCTGTTCTAGGGTTTGTGTCGTTGTGTTTGCCATGAAAACTATCTCCGTCAATTTTTAAGTTGCGTTCATTTTAAAAGAGAGGCTAATAAATCTCACGCAGAATCCGCTTGGGTTGTTCTTTTTTTCTCTCTCTCGATCGGGGAATAATACGTTCTTTTCTTTTATATGTGGCTAATCGTGATCGTGTTACGTGTGTCCTATTGAGCCATTCTCATCGATTGACTTATACTCGCTCACTTATGAGCTATGGGGAGTATCCCGATTTATCAAAAGTAAAAAGGGTCTTGGTGGTGAAGTTGCGTCACCTTGGCGATGTGTTGTTGACGACACCTGTTTTTACGGTGCTTAAAAAAGCTCTCCCGCAAGTGCTGATTGACGCCTATATCTATGAGGAGGCAAAGCCGATGCTGGAAGGGCATCCGGCGATTTCTTCTCTCATTGGCTATGATCGAGGTTGGAAAAAGGAGTCC
>DAIDIZ010000076.1 GCA_027451585.1 Chlamydiota bacterium | reverse complement strand
GCTTTTTTTACGAGATCGGATTCTTCGAATAAAAGAACAGGATGGCTTGATTTATGGAATTTTTCAACAATCGATTGCCAAGAATGAAATAGATCGGTTGCTTCTTCAATCAACATGTCTGTGGTTGCATGGGCGCTCGCTGTACGGCAGATCAACCCCATATCTTGAGGCATTTCAAAAGATCGAATCAGTTTTTTGAGCTGATCGCGCATTCTTTCGTCTTCAATCTTTCTCGACACTCCTCGATGAGGATTGTTTGGCAGGAGAACTAGGTAGCGACCGGCAATCGAGATATTCGAGGTCAGTCTCGCTCCTTTTGTTCCAATAGGCTCTTTCACTACTTGCACAAGAACGGCTTGCTCGGGTTTGAGGATTTGCGCAATATCTTTGGTTTTGGGAGAAGAGGAAACTTTTGAAAGATCGACATCGAAATCAAAGTCCATGTCGAACATTTCTTCAAATTTTTTGGTGTTCTCTAGGATATCGCTGATGTGAATAAACCCGTTTTCCCCTTCATTGATATCAACAAAGGCGGATTGGATATTGTGCAAAATATTGGTCACTTTGCCCCGATAGATGTTGCCTGTGATTTGACGCGATTTTTTTCGGTCAATGATCAGGTCGTGGAGATTCCCATTTTTCAGGTGAGCAAAGCGGATTTCTTTTGATTCTACGTTGAGCAGGATGTCATTCATATTGCCCCCATCATACCTGATCGAAACGGGTAAAACAATAGCTTTCTAGGATTTTTTGGAAACGATCCATGAATTGTTCAAGGACCAAGGAGATAGCTCCTTTCACGCCGCTTACAAATCCTTCAGGAGTTGAATATCCGTGGCATTTAATCACGATCCCTTTGAGACCAATAAGAAGGGCTCCTGAATACTCGGAACAATATAAATAGCGTTGAAGTTCAGTGAGTTGTGCTTCATAAGCGGCGATTGTTTCTTTCGGTAAAATGGCGTGAAGTTGATCGAGGATAAGGCTTGTAATCCCTTCAGCTGTTTTAAGGAAGACGTTCCCTGTAAATCCGTCTGTGATTAGCGCGTCTACATCTCCGTCAAAGACCGACTGCCCTTCGATATTGCCGACGAAAGAGAAAGGGGCGTTTTCGATCGATTCTAGCTTTTGGTAAGCTTGACGGAGCACAGAAGTTCCTTTCATCGATTCTTCCCCGATATTGAGAAGTCCTATTCTAGGGTGGGAATTCCCCTTTGTTTGGAGGTAGGCTGAGGCGAGAAGGGCGAATTGAATGAGGTGGTGCGTTTTACAATCAATATTTGCCCCGAGATCGAGGACTGCAACGGCCTTTTTTTTTGTGGGAATCAAAGAGAGAAGCGCTGGTCGATGGATTTTGGGCAAAGTGGAGAGGATGATTTTTGCTCCAAGAACAAGTGCTCCGGTATTGCCTGCGGAGACAAAGGCGTCGATCTGTTTTTGCTTGAGGAGTCTAAGGCCTAACAGCATTGATGAATCTTTTTTTTTCTTGATAGCAGAGACAGGATGATCGGTCATGAAAATGCTGTCTTGGGCTGGATAGAGAGAAAAAAGGGGGGGGACCAATAGATCGGGAGGTCCCAAGATGACTATGTTCACCCCGCTTGGAAATGGGACCTTAGAAAGAGCAGTCAATAGATCGGCGGGAGAATGGGATGCCCCCATTACATCGACGCCGATTGTCCATGATTTTTTAGGGGTCATTGCTTCGCTTCAACGACCTGCCCTCGGTAATGGCCGCAGGAAGGACACATTCTGTGGGGAAGTCTTCCTTTACCGCAGTTTGGACAAGCGGAAAGATTTTTTGGTGTCTTCGCGTGATGGGATCTTCGCGAATTCTTTTTTGCGTTTGAAACGCGGTTACGTGGTACTGCCATGAGTTTCTCCTATGCGTCTAAATTGGAAAATGGAAAATGAGTGTTTTCTGTTTTTTTTTCTCCGGATCGGAGGTAAGGGGTAATAGAAGGGCGAGAAGGGCACTTACCTTGGTGGCATTCGGTGTATTGGGGGATTTCGATAAGGATGGCTTCTCGAAGAGGGCCTTCAAAAGAAAAAATAGCGCTTGGGATTTGGGCGATGGGTTCTGCGTGGTAAAAATCGCGGATAGAGAGGTCGAATTCGGTCATTGTATTGCAGATCGAGCAAGGAATTTTCGCTTTTGCTGCTATGGTAAGGCGGAGAATCAGTTCCTCTTCGCTTAAGTACGCCTCACCAGTTACCTCTACGTTTTTTTCAAAGACAAGATCGTCCTCGTCAATTGCGAGAAATGCGGGGTCAAAAGATTCTTTGATCTTCTGGGTTTGCCCCGTTTTAAGGCGATCAACCCAGATTTGGAATTGTTCTTTCATGATAAGTGCGATTTAGTGTATCTCAGGAGGGAGTTAAAGATCAATCTTGAGATGACAATTGCCGCTTCTTTTTCTTCTGTCACGGTTCCTCACCCTGCTTGGATCGAAATTGACCTTCTCCAATTCAAAAAAAACTTAAGTTGGATTCGGAGGCAAATCGGCTCTTCTCTTTTGTGTGCCTGCATTAAGGCAAACGGATACGGGCATGGCTTATCTCAGATTGGGGCGGCGGCAGAGTCGGCGGGGGTCGATTATTTGGGCGTCTCTTGCTTAAAAGAGGGGTTAAGTCTTAGGGAGGCTGGGATTTCTATTCCCATTTTTGTCTTCGGAGCGATCGATGAGTCGCAAATCAAAGATTTAATTGAAGGGGAATTGGAGTTTACAGTCAGTTCCGAGCTTAAAGCTCGTCTTGTTCATCAGGTTGCTTCTCGATTGCGAAAGAGCTGTAGAGTTCATCTGGAGATCGATACGGGGCTTCGTCGCACAGGGGTTCGTCCAGAAACTGCCCTCCAAATCCTCCCTTGGCTTTCCTCTTTAGAATATGTCCATTTGGTGGGGGTCTACTCCCATTTTGCAGCAGCGGATGAACCCAATCATCCGTTGGTTTTTCAACAGATGGCCCAATTTCAGACAGTCCAAGAAAGATTCGGAAAGAGAGATCTTATTTGGCACTTAGCCAATTCGGGGGGAACCGTTTTTTATCCAGAGACCCATTTTGATATGGTGAGACCAGGACTTCTTTGCTACGGATATTTCCCTGATGGGAGAAAAGAGAGGCCTGTTTCTCCCTGTTTTTCCTTAAAAGCAAAAGTCTCTTACTTCAAAGTGGTTGGCCCGGATGAGGGCATTAGTTACGGACATACATATCGTACG
>DAIDIZ010000075.1 GCA_027451585.1 Chlamydiota bacterium | reverse complement strand
AATCGGCGAAAGCTCACCGCTTCTATGACAAACCTTCAGTCAAAAGCCGTCTCAAATCCAAAGCCGCCGTCAAACGCAACAAAATCGCCGCTCGCAGAGGTTACTAACCTTATATGTCTGACTTCTACGCAACACTTGGCCTGACTAAAGGCGCTACTCCTGATGAGATCAAGAAAGCCTATCGAAAAAAGGCTCTTGAGTTCCATCCTGACCGAAACCCCAACAATCCAAAAGCCGCAGAGAGTTTCAAAAAAGTCTCCGAAGCTTATGAAGTCTTGAGCGACGAAAGCAAACGGCGCATCTACGACCAATACGGAGAAGAAGCTCTAAGGGGGGCAGGTCCTGGCGCCGGTGGTTTTTCTGGAGGTTTTTCTTCAATGGAGGAAGCTCTGCGGACGTTCATGGGGGCCTTTGGAAGTGGTGGCGGAGAAGGGGGCTCTTCCTTTGAGGCTTTCTTTGGAGGGGGCTTCGAGGGGGGAGATACAGGAGCCCGAAAAGGATCAAGCAAACGTATCTCCGTCAAAATCACCTTTGAAGAGGCTGCTAAGGGGACAGAGAAGGAGATTGCGATTCAGAACTATGTCGCCTGCTCTGCTTGTGGGGGCCTGGGTGCAAAGACAAAAGCGGGCATTAAAACCTGTTCTTCGTGCAAAGGGCAAGGGCAGATTTACCAGAGCAGGGGTTTTTTCAGCATGTCCAGTGTATGTCCTAACTGCCAGGGGACAGGACAAATGATCACCGATCCATGCCGTTCTTGCTCCGGAGAAGGCAGATCGAAAGAAAAACAGAGAATCAAGATCAAGATTCCCGCCGGAGTCGATTCAGGCATGCGACTGAAAATGGGCGGTTACGGCGATGCCGGCTCTGGGGGAGGCCCGTCCGGAGACCTTCTTGTGGACATTGAAGTGGAGCCTCACGAGTCATTTACTCGAGAAGGAGATGACGTCTATCTCGACCTTCCCATTACCTTTGTCGAAGCTTGCCTCGGGACAAAAAAAACAATTCCCACCCCCCTGGAAGAATCATGCCGAATCCAAATTCCAGAAGGAACGCAAAACGGTAAGCTACTTAGAGTCAGTGGGAAAGGATTTCCAAACGTCCATAAACAAGGCCAGGGAGATTTGCTCGTCCGTATCGCTGTTGAGACCCCTGTCAAACTATCCGAGAAACAAAAAGAACTCCTTCGCTCTTTCGAAGAACTGGAGACACCCCATAATTATCCTCGAAGGAAAGGCTTCCTAGAAAAGCTCAAAGGGTTCTTTTCCGAATGAGCTTTTGCGCATTCTGCAGATCTTTGTGCAATTGCGTTGCGTGCTCCTTCGTCGGGTTTTGCTGGTAGAGTTGGTAATCCTGATCGATCGCTTGGTTTTGCTTAGCAAGGTCTTCTCTTTTCAACTGCCGAGCCGTCTGGTTAAGCACCTCCATTGCCTTCCGCATCACATCACTAAATTGTTCTTGCTGACCAGGATAACCTGATTTTACGCTCAGCTCTAACGCCCTATCAAATAAAGAGGCTCCCTGGGCGTACTCATCTTCATACATTTTTGTTTCTCTGGGACTCATCGGTCCTATTGGCTGGATATCAGACATAATTCTATTAATTATCACATTTTGTTATATGAATCAATAATGCTCGACTTTGTACATTTTTTGAACGAGCAGCTCCGAGGGAGCCGTTTCATTATTTTTTGGGTTCATCTGGGGATGCCGGCAAAAAATGTACAAAATCGAGACAATGAAATACCTCCCTCTTTTTTTCTCTCTCCTTGTATCTGGATCTGGATTGCAAACGAGTGAATTTGCATCATTTTCGGTATATAGAAGAGAGCCCCGCCCTCCTCGGCCTCCGGTTGAGAAACCCAATCCAATGATCAAATTGCAGGAGACCTTTAACCGGTGGTACTCAGGCCCCCTCCTACCTGGCAGCGCTTATATGATGCCGGAAAGACACATCAGCCTACAAACCTATGTCTATGGAGGATATGAATATGCCCACATTAACGCTCACTATATCCCTCGATCAGGCCCTCACCTATTCCAACTCCAACCCCAAATCAACGCCCTGCAACTCGGCATTGCCCATTGGCTCGATGTAAGCGCTGCATTCCAAGCTTTTGCCAATTGGAGGGAAGGGGAAGTATCTGGTGGTATCGGGGATACGACACTCACTCTCGGGTTTCCCATCTTAAAAGAAACAATACGTCTTCCTGCGATGAAACTAGGCATCGGAGAGATTCTGCCGACAGGACGATACAGGAATTTTACTCCAAGCAAAGCCCACGTACAAGCAACAGGACAAGGATCTTGCCAAACGATTTTCAGCTATCGCATCGCGAAGATCTTCTTTCGAAAAAGCAACCGCCCCATGAATCTAAGAGCAACCCTTGGATACATCATCCCATCAACAGTCAAACTCTATGGATTTAACACCTATGGAGGAGCTAACAATACTTGGGGCACATTACGCCCTGGAAATCAAATCAACATGACCATCGGCTCTGAATGGCAATTTTGGAGAAAGTGGGTGTTTGTGAATGATCTGGTTTACATCTACAATAATCGAGATCATTTCCATGGGTGGCAGGGGACAAAACCCGATGGGTCTATAGCAAAAGTAGGAAGACCCTCGAACGAACAACTCAGCTATTCTCCATCTTTGCAGTACAATCCCTTTCCCTCTTTGAATATCCTCGGAGGGATTTGGACTTCTCTGTTCGGGAGAAATACAGATATCTTTATCCAGGCCTTTGTCGGCATTACCTACGTCTGGGACGTCAACTAGAGCTCTTATCTCGACTTTGTACATTTTTTGCCGGCATCTCCGGAGAGTGCGTTCATGCTTTTATTATTTTTTTGCTCGTTAATGGAGACATTGAACGCCTCTCTCGGAGCTGCTCGTTCAAAAAATGTACAAAGTCGAGCTTGTGTAAAAAGATTTATTGGACTATTATCCCCCGATCTCAAAGGGGAAAAATGAGATTCTTTCGCATCCATTTTCTATGGACAATTTTGCTTCCACTATTATCTCTGTTCGCGGAAGTGGGAGACTATTTCAAAAAAGCGGGAGCCAAGATGGGCGACCACACGATGCGCAACATCGACTTCATCTACATGCTCAATCTCGATGAACGGCCAGAAAAATTTGAGATCACCTCCAATAAATTTGCCGAATACAATATTTCCCCTTTTCGCTTTTCTGCTATCAATGGGTGGAAACTTCCTCTTTCGGTCATTAATGACGTGGGAGTCAAATACGGCCCTTGGCTCACAGCAGAAAAATTTGGCACCTACTACGCCGAAGATCAAAATGGGGTCGCCCAACATGAGCTTGTGCAAAAACCAGGGAGAACCTACTTTTGCCACTGCATGTCGCGGGGGGCTATTGCCATTGTGATGAGCCATCTCTCGATTCTCCAAGATGCCTACGACTCGGAATATAAAACGATCTGGGTCATCGAGGATGATGTAGAAATTGTCCAAAATCCCCACATCCTCTCAGACCTCATTGAGGAGCTTGATACCTTGGTCGGGACCGACGGATGGGACATTTTATTCACTGACAGAGATACCCGTAACCGGGAAGGGCAATACATCCCCTGCACGGAGTTTGCTTGGAGACCCAATTTTGCTCCAGAAGGAGATCCCTCTCGATTTGCTGAAAGGGTGGATATCAACCCCCATTTCCGGAAAGTGGGAGCTCGATTTGGCGCCTATTCGATGATCGTACGGAGATCTGGGATGGAGAAACTGCTCGAATTTTTCAAAAATTACCAGATATTTCTCCCCTTTGATATCGATTACACACAACCCCCTGGGATTCGACTCTACACGGTGACAGAGGATATCGTCATTCCTTGGTGCGAAGCCCCCACAGATAACGGAGCTCCGAATTATGACTCTCGCTAAAAAATTGTTAACGAATTTATGGCTCGCTCTTTGTTTTTCTCTTTATGCAGATGTAGAAGATCATTTAAGAAAAGTCCCTGACAAATCCCAGATGCGAACGATTGCTCACATCGATTGCATCTACATGATCAATCTCGATCAAAGACCTGAAAAATGGGACCAATCCATCCGGCAACTAGCTCCCTATGGAATCGTCCCTTGTCGATTCCCCGCCGTCAATGGATGGGAGCTTTCTTTAGAAGAGATCAACGACATCGGAGTTTTATTCTCTCCTCAGATGGAAGGGAACTTTTTAGGTACTTGTTATCCGTTTCACCAAAATTTCGAGCCTAGCCACGAGGTTATTCAATATTACGGACAAACCTATTTTTGCCATTGCATGTCTCGAGGAGCGATTGGGATTGCACTCAGTCATATCTCGGTACTACAAGACGCGTTTGATTCGGGCTATGAGACGATTTGGGTGATGGAAGACGATATCGACGTCAAACAAAGTCCTCACCTTTTATCTGAAATGATCGATCGGCTTGATCAATTGATTGGTAAAGATGGTTGGGATGTGTTGTTCACAGATCGAGATATCCGCAATATCTACGGCGATTATATCCCTAATTTTTATGCAGGAAGACGCCCTGACATGGCAGCCTCTTTGGGAGAAAATAGCTATTCTTTGAGAGAACAAATCTCTCCCGATTTCCTCAAAATCGGATCAAGAAGTGGTGCCCATTCCATGGTCCTACGCAAAAGTGGAATCAAGAAACTTCTCGATTTTTTCAAATCCCATCAAATCTTCTTCCCTTACGACATGGAATACATTCTTCCTTTTGGGATCCGCCTCTTTTCGCTCATGAACGACATTGTCTCCAATCTACCCGGAGCTTCTTCCGATAACGGAGGTCCAAACTATTTAAAAGGAATGCAATAATGAAAAAAATTCTTTCGCTTTTCTTCTTTTTCTTGACCGCTCTTCACGCTCATAACGAGAGAGCAGATCAACCTTATATCCAGACCATTTTCAATCATCTCAAAGTAAAAACGATTCTTGAATTTGGCATCAGCGGAAATACCCGTTTCTTTTTGGCCTCTTCGAACAAGGTCATTTCCATCGAATTCATCACAAATGGATATGGTCCCGACAACTTAAGGCATCACATCGAAAAAAACCGAGACTTCCAAAACTGGGTGCCGATAGCTTATCTATCTGGATATCATGGAGATGCGGGATGGGCTCCTTATAAGTACTATGGCACCGAAAGTGTCTATAAAGCCACCTCCTATATTTCTGCTAACCACAAGAGTTTCGCTAGTATCGACGATTTTTTCATCACCGAGATCGGAGCTTTTGTGACCAATCTCAAGAAGTGCTACAAGATCGAGGTTGCCCATGTTGGCGGAAGCATTCTCATTCGAGGAGATCTCATCCAGCTGCTTTTTGATAAAGTGCCGATCATTGTAGGGACCAATTCTCAGTTTTCCGGCATCGATTTTTATGGATACGGGAATATCCGTACACCCGACTCGTATGAAGAGATTCGTCTAGGAGGGGATACCGTTTGGGTGAGCAGAAAAGAGGAATACCGTTCCCTTCTCAATGCATTAAAAAGCCAATCCCGATGATCTTTAGGGCTGTGCAAAACTCTAGAGTTCGTCGATTTTGGCCGATTTTCTCTTCTTTTTCAGAGGGTCATATATCCCCAAATCGACCCAAGAGAACCTCAAAATGGAGGGGCCCTCGATTTTTTTACAGCCTCTTTTTTCTTCTCTTGTTTTCATCCCTTTTTTCAGCTGTTGACCATGCCTGGATGGACAAAGTAATTGAGAAAGAATTTGCTCCTTTTAAAAAGGAGGGCATTTCTAAGGCACTTATTGAATCCACGTGGGAAAAATGCAAGAACAAGAAAGAGTTCAAGCGATTTCAGATCATCGATTCTAAAGTCTACGGGGAAGATACCCGAATCAAGAAACTTCTCACAGTCTTGACCCAAAAATATAAAGTGCCCGACGTTGATTTCATCTATTTTTATGAAGATCGGATCAAGCCCTGTTTTTTCAAGAGAAAAGCTTTTAAAAAGAGTGCCCCCTTTCTCGTTTCAGCCAAAAGCAAATCGCTTTCTCGAGCCATCCTCTTTGCCGACTGGATCTACGACATTGAGACCCAAGAAAAAGGATGGAACTTTCTCATCCAAAAAATGAATGAACTCCAAACGATTCGCTGGGAGGAGAAGATTGACAAACTTTTTTGGAGAGGCACACCCTGGGACGGGAAACATTTTGACATGTACACATTTGACAATTGGACCTCTATTCCGAGAGGCAAGCTAGTCCACCTATCTAGGCAACATCCGGAACTCATCGATGCCGCCTTTTCCGAATACCCCAAAAAATGTCGAGAAGACCCCGATCGATGTAAGCAAGAAATGGGAGAGATTTCATTTGTCCCCTGGGAAGAAGTGGCTCACTTCAAATACCAAATGGCAATTGACGGTGTGACCTGTAGCTTTCCCGCAACCCAATGGAAACTACTCTTAGGGGCCCTCGCCTTTAAGCAAGAAACTCCCGATGTGATGTACTTCTATGACGCATTGATCCCTTGGGAGCATTATATTCCGGTGAAGCAAGACCTCTCTGATCTCCTCACACAGATCAAGTGGGCCAAAAGTCACGATGCCGAAGCAAAGCGAATCGCCCAAAACGGAAGAGAATTTGCCCTCACTCACCTGATGCCGGAGCATCTACTGCTCTACTGCTACAAAGTCTTAGTCCGCTATGCTTCTCTTCAAGTACCCTGAACAGCCTCTTCCATAGAAGCATATTCAGCCTGTGTTTGGGCTCCCATATTTTTCATGAGAAACGCCTTTTCATCCATCACCAAAGCAACGTAAGGGATCCCTAACGCATTGGCATGACTTAAGATATGCTTCACCTTGGGAGACCCTGAATAGACATCGACCCGGAGTCCTTTTTTGCGGAGGAGATGGGCCATTCTGTAGGCAGGCGGCATCAGTTCCGCCGTTCTTGAACCGACGAGAACGTCGGCCATCGTAGAGCGCTTCGGCAGCTCAAGCCCACTTTTCCCTAGCACATCGAACAGACGAGTGAGACCGATCGAGCCGCCAAATCCCTCCACATCGTCGAGTCCTTTTGCAAAGCCCCCGACCAATCGACTATAGCGCCCCCCACTGGCGATACTGCCAAACGACTCCTTACCGACTAAAAACGTTTCAAAGACAATCCCTGTGTAATACGCAAGACCGCGCACCATGCCCGGGGCAAAGACAAACATCGCCGGATTAAGGCCCAATGCAGCAAATAAATCTCTTAAAAGCTGCAGCTCTTTCAATCCTTCAGCCGCATCAGGACCGAAATTCGCTTCCCAGAACGGTTCAGAGAGAGCTCTTTTGGTTAAGAAAAAAGAAACGAGTTCTGTTGCTCTCTCACGGGAAAGAGAGAAACCCTCAATTTTTTCCAATTCGGCAACTACTTCAGCAACAGAAATCTTATCGAGTTTATCGATGGAGCGCAAAACAGCTGGATGATCTTCTTCTCGGATCTCCCACAACCTCAGTACACTCTTGACCACTCCTATGTGATTCAATGAAACCTGGATGGTGCCGATCTCCAATTTTTCCAACGCCGTAATCATGGCCGCTATACACTCAGCATCAGCGCTGAGCCCCAGCTTTTTCCCCACAATATCGACATCGGCTTGGACAAATGCGCGGAAACGGCCCGCCTTGGGCCGTTCCCCTCGAAATGAGAGTCCCAGATCATATCGTTTATAAGGGAAGGCAAGTTCCTGCAAGTGGCCTCCATGTTCCGCTACCCATAAAGCGAGAGGAACGGTATGATCAAACGGGAGAGCGAGCTTCGTCGTTTGTCCTGTATCGAAGCGGTAAACCTCAAAAATTTGTTTCTGTGTATCGCCTTCTCCCTGCAAAGCCTTGAGCCGTTCGAAAGGGCGCAAGTGGAGGGGGGTGAATCCAAATGATTCATAGCTTGCCGCCACCTGCTTCAACCAGACATGAAACAAATACTGCTCTCTCGGGTTATAATCGACAAATCCCGAAATCGGGGCAGATAATCGAATAATTTCTTCTTCCTCGTTCATAATTTCGCCTTAGGGTTATACCGGAAATGATTCAAAAGTCGGCTTTTTGGCAGATTTGACTCTGCCAAAAAACCAACTTTTGCGGCATTTCCGGTATAAAAAACGCATCTAAAACAGACAAAATCCGATCGACTAAACGAAGAGAACCCTCCTCTGCTATAGAGATTTTGACTACCGTTTCAGCCTTTCGGATTTCTTTTTCCAACCAAGCAAACGAATCGGCAAGGATATCAGGACGAAGTCGAATGAAGTGATCCATGCCTTCTACTCGAAAGTAGGTAACAGGGACCCCGTTGCTTTTTGCCTTTTCCACAAAGAGATCGGTCGAAGGGAGGATGCTATCTTCAGTCCCTACTACCACTAAAAGAGGAGACCGAATCTTTCTATACTCAATAGGAGCAGTATTGAGAGCATCGGCATGATACAAGTAGGTCATCCCCGCGAACCACAGATCCGACCTGGGATTTTGTTTTATCTGCTCTAAAAGAGCATCATATTGTGCACGAGAAGAGGGAATTTCCCACGAAAAAGGGAGCCATCTGGAAGCAAAATCATAGAGCCACATCAGCCACGATTTTTGTTTGAGCGTTTCAAAAAAAGCCCACAGCTCCTCATTCCAAGACGCGTCGCCAGCCCCACTCCAGTTGATCGTCGCGATCGTCTTGAAACCAAGGGTAGACAAATGCGTAACGAGATGCCCCCCTTCGGAAACGCCAATGAAGACAAATTGGCCATCCCACCCCTCTGGAGGATGTCGCTCTAGCTGATGCAGCACATCCACATGATCTTGGATTCTCTGAGAGCTCGTGTAGTGAGCAAAAAAAGCCTCTTCATCGATTGCTTTACCATCGATTCCCCACTGTTCTACCGTAAGGACCCCGAGCCCTAAATCAGCACATTCCTGAAGAAAATAGCGGTGGATATGAACGACACTATAGAGACTGCCCCGACTGGAGGAGCCTGTACACAAAATAGCGATAGGGAACCGATTTTTTTGAGGAACGCTCAAGTAATATACAAGATCGGGAGCCCCTTCTTGGGAGCGAGGACAAGTGAATCGATTTTCTTTAGGGATTTCATAAGGAGACGGGCTCTCGCCACTAAATTTAAATGGGGAGATCTCTCCGAACACAACTTCAAAAGCAAAAACAATCAACAACTGGAACATAAGAAAATCCCCTTCTTTCTATTTGAATCATTTCCGGTATTCCGAGCATGGTTCCATCGAACTCAAAAGCCTGTCTTTATCAAAAGTAGTAATGAATACATGCTTATCGGATTTCCCCCAGGCAACATGAATGAAATTATCTTGGATTACCATGCCTCCAGGAAAGACCACTTTAGAAGAATTCTCCTCAGTATAGTCCGTCAAATCCCCTAAAGGGAGACAAGTCATTTTGCGGACAGTAAAAGGAGCCTCTTTGTCAAATGTATAAGCTCCCATTACATAAACTCCTTTTTTCGAAGTTTTAGCAGGAAAGATGGAGTGGAAAAACGTTAAAAACGTGTCATCTACAAGATATGCAGGAGTTCCGCCCCGGATCTCTCCCCAATTCCAATTCCAATTCAAAGTTGTGCGAGAAACCTCGTGACAAAACCCTGTATTCGGATCCACTTCTAAGATTACTCGGGGGTGATCTGCATAGATAACATAAAGCCTATCCCCACATAAAAAGGGGCTCCAATTTTTTTCAACTCGATTCGCCCGAATATAATTTAAGGGCTTTGCTGGGCCCTTAAGCACAAACATGCCTCGATCTTCTATGAGTTCTCCAAAATACATAGCAAAACTACCAGACGTCTGTAACAAAGGAAGATCATTAAAAAAGATAAAAATCCGATTCCCTGCGTTCAAAAGCCTTGCATCTTCTGCAGTTAATGAGAACCCCGAAGAATAAGAAATAACATTGAGTAATTGAACTGTTTTTTTAGCAACTTTAAAATCCTTATCTAGACTAGCAACGCCAATAAAAGAAACATCCGTACGAAGGGTATTTCTAAATTTTTCTGGGCATCTCGCTATATAGCGAAAAGAAAGAAGGTATCCGTCTTTATATGGAATGAGTGAAGGATTATATGCATTAGGATAATCAGGAATTTCAATCTCCGTTCTTTTAATAATACAACTATTTTGGAGAGATTGCTTAAGAAGCCCATCTACTTCATTTAATTTGGCTTCAAAACCGAAAGGGAGGAGAAGCAATAGCAAGTAGTATAGGACAGATAAAAAGCCAACTTTTGATTCATTTTCAGTATACCGACTTCTCCTCGACTTTGTACATTTCTTGCCGGCATCTCCGGAGAGTGCGTTCATGCTTTTATTATTTTTTTGCTCGTTAATGGGGACTTCGCAAACATTAACTCGCAAAAAAATAATAAAATCATTGAACGCCTCTCTCGGAGAGGCTCGTTCGAAAAATGTACAAAGTCGATTTCCCATTTTCCCTCTTAATAGACGTAAACAAAATTGATGACACCACTGCGAAATTCGGTACTATTTCTTCCCAAGGCGGAGAACCAACATCCTGCGATCACTCCCAAGTTGCGGCTAAAATTATATTCGATAGCCGGAGCAAAACTGAGTTGATCAGAAGAAGGTTTTCCGGCATTAGCAAGCGTGCCACCGAAAACAATCCCTGGTATCCCAAAAAACGAGGTACTATTCGTGTGCGTATAGATATTGTCCAGAGCGAGGACCCAATTTTGATTGAGAGTGAGCTCAAAGCTCATAATACCCTGGAAGCTATTTCCGGGGAGCGCTTTGCCATTAGCCCCAAAACCGCCTCCATAAGTGTTAAATCCGTGAACATTGACCGGAGTGTTTACGGTGTATTGCCCACTCAAAGTTGTGCTCAACCGATGAAGTCCTTGCAAAGGAAATATCTTGTAAAAAACGAGATCAAACTGAGTTGCAAAAGTTCCACCTCCTGTTTGATCGGTCCACAATTTTCGGGGAGAAAGCCGCTGAAAATTGCCCGTCGGGAAAACCTCTCTCACAGCGAATTTAATCCCGGGGAAATAGGGAGTGAAGTCCACATCCATAAGCTGAAAATCGAGTCCAATCGTTAAATCGCCAAAATGGACAGAGTGTTGACCAGACGTCGTTTCATAGAAGAACTGAGGGATGATATTGAGGTCACACCAAGGAGTGAGTCCGAAAAAACAGAGAAACTGAGCCTGGAGAGTAAAAAAGTTCTCTCTCGCTGAAACGGAGTGCCAATTTTTGTTGTAAAAGCCTGTATTCGTCGTGAAATAGACATACGATTTAACGATAAAATCTCCATAAGGGACAACCTCACCGATAGGCGCAATCAAGGGGCCTGTGAGCCAAGGTTTTGGATCTATCGTTGGCGCTGTTGAGGTTGATATAGGGGACTCAAGACCACATTGTGCCTGGAGGATATCTCCAAGACATAAAATACCGACAAGAGCCCATTTTTTCATCAATAGGCCCCATAATCGAGAAGAGCGAGTAACGTCACGACCGTTTGTTGACTCTGCCAAAAAGCCGACTTTCGAGCATGACGTTCTGTTCGTAAATATCTAGCCCAATTCATCCTAAATACAGCTTTTATTTTTCTAACTCTTCGGCAGCAACTCCATACACATAGAAAGGGAATTTGCAGACTTCTTTAAATCCCAATTTTGTAAAGAGCCCCCAAGCCATTCCTTTAGGCATTAAGATTGCCATCACCTGGCCATAATGACGCTTCTTGGCTTCTATAAGCGCTGCGTGAACTAAAGAAGTTCCCACTCCGTGTTTCCGATACTCAGGCAAAGTCGCTAAATTCCAAATACCCGCAGAAGACGGAAAGAGTGAAAGGGTAACGGATCCAACAGGAACTCCATTTAATCTCGCCAAGAAATGAACTTGCTCTCCGCGATTCATGACTGAAGCATTCAATTTTCCCCATTGCTCAGTAGCCGTAGCTCTCATAGCAAAGAGGCTTGCTGCCAGTTCAGTAAATGTATGTACATCACTTTCTGACTGAATGATTTCAATTTTCAGATCTGAAGATGCAGGAGGTTTTTGGGGAACTCTCTCAACGATATCTAAAGCGATCCCAGTAAGAATACCACCAAACTGAAACCCTTTGGTTTCCAAAACCTGTGCTGATGTCCACCACATAAAGGGAAGCTTTTTGGCAGAGAAATGCTGAATCGCCCAATCTATCTCTTCATCTGTGGGAATGCGGTTTTGATCTTGTTCTATAATTCCATTTCCACAAACATAATCCATTCCCCAAGCGTAGAGAACGCTTTGATCCATAGTCTGAAATTCAGCATCGGGTAGTGGACTACAGACTGCACCCGACCGAAAAGTATCCAATCGTCCCTGCAAAACTGATTGCATCAATTCACTTTTCTCGCTTATAGAATCCACTGGAAATTCCTCTTTAGGAGTCATCTCTTCTGCGAATAAAAAAAAGGAGACAGCAGAAATTATACATAAAAATGAAAATTTCATATTCGCCACGCTACGTTGCTGAGAACGTCCTAGGTTATTGAAAATGCTCGGAGCGGGACTCGAACCCGCACGGTATTGCTACCAGGGGATTTTAAGTCCCCAGTGTCTACCATTCCACCATCCAAGCAAAAGGAGGCGGTATTGTAACGCAACACCGCCGGGAGAATCAACTTTATTCTTCGTCTTCAGGATCGGGAAGAGGAAGATAACCAGAATCCATTTCTTCCGAAGTTTCTCGATTCATCGTGAGAATATCCTCCGGAGCTGAGTCGACTGTCTTATAACGACTGATCGTGTCTTTAATAAGAGTCGAGGGTGGGGGGAAAAGCTTAGAGATAAAGGAAGGAGCTTTTTCCTTGGGTGTCTCGGGAGTTCCTTCAAGAGAATCTTCATGTCGCTCCTCTGATGATGCATCTCGGTCCGGATTAACTTCTCCCTCTGCTGCAGGAGCGAAGGAGTCGTGACGATCTCTGCCCCGGCGGCGGCGGCGCTGTCGATCTCTTTTTCTGTTGTCGCCTCGACTTTCTGCAAGGGCGGGAGTTTGGAGCTCTTCCCTGGGCTCTTGAGGCTCTTTCTGGGGACGGGGCGCTATATCTCGACCTCCACCAATCTTGATCGAACGCTCGGCAGACGCACTCTTGAGGGCCATCTTCGCTTCTTTCACCTCTAACACCTCGTAGTCGCTCACAGGAACGAGAAATGACTTGGGTCTCTCTAAAGAGCGGAAAAAAAACGAATGGCCAAAGGAGACAACTTCAACTGCCTCTACTTGATAATCTTCTTGTGCCGCGCCTTTTGTGCTGCGGACAACTAACTTACATCCCTCCCGAGGGGTAATGACTGTTTCGATGATAGGATCTCGTGTAAAATGCACTGGATATTCCGTAGGTTGAGGAGATAAATCTTGCTATCTCCAAGGGTTTCTTAAATGGAGAAACAGGAAAAAAAGGGATCGTCAAAGAATCGGTATACAACTGTTTAACCCTCTCTTGTCCCCATGTACTCCAGCAGGTCAACAACTCGTGTGGCGTACCCCATCTCGTTGTCGTACCATGCAATTAATTTGTAAAAACGGCGGCTTAACGCAATCCCCGCCAACTTATCGTAAATGCAGGAAAAATGGCTACCAATAAAATCGGAAGAAACGACCTCTTCGTCGGTGGTCGCAAGGATCCCTTTCAAATAGGTATTAGCCGCGTCGTCCATCGCCTGTGAAATCTCTTCGTAAGTCGTATCCCGACTTAAACGAACGGTGAGGTCCACAACAGAAACATCTGGAGTAGGCACCCGAAAGGCCATCCCGGTCAGTTTGCCTTTCAACTCAGGTAAACATAAAATGACGGCCTTTGCGGCTCCCGTTGAAGAAGGGATAATATTGCTTCCTGCAGCTCTCCCCCCTCTCCAATCTTTGTGTGACGGACCATCCACTGTAGGCTGGCTCGCCGTCAAAGAATGGACCGTTGTCATCAGCGCTTCTTCAATTCCAAAGCGCTTCAACAAAACAAAGCAAAGGGGAGCGAGACAATTCGTTGTGCACGACGCATTCGAAATCACAAAGTCCTTTTTCGGATCGTACTCCTTGTGATTGACTCCCATAACATAGGTCGGGACTCCCTCTTTACCTGGAGCAGATAGAACAACTCGTTTCGCACCTGCGTTTAAGTGCTTTTTGGCATCCTCCAAATGGGTAAATCGCCCAGTGGATTCAACCACGTAATCGACTCTTTCTTCTTTCCAAGGAAGCTTTTCAGGATCTTTTTCAGCTGACACGCGGATCCGATGCCCATCAATGATGAGAGCATCCTTCTCCGCCTTCACTGTTCCAGGATAGGTCCCATGAACGGTATCTCTTTTAAAAAGGTAGGCCAGATTATCGGGAGGAACTAGATCATTGATAGCAACAACCTGAACTTTCGACCTTTTTAAGGCGTTTCTCAACGCTAAACGGCCAATACGCCCAAATCCATTGATTGCTATCCTTTGCATGAATCCTCTCCCTTAAAGTTACCAACCGGAGGCGGCCTATTTTTAGCCTACCCCCGCAAGCTTACCGTATCCTTTCTTTTCAACAAAGTAAAGAATTATTGGAGATATTCAATGTAGCAGGTAGGAGCGTTATCGCCGACCCGATCACCTAGACGAATAATCCGAGTATAGCCCCCATTGCGAGAAGCAAAACGGTCTTTGAGTTCGCCAAAGAGCTTATTGATGACCTGTCGATCTCGAGTAAAGAGATCTTGATCCCCTTTTTTCGCTCCTCTCGCCTCTTTCGAAGTCCAAGAATTGAACGCTACTCGCAATTCTGCAATTGCACTTCTCTTGGCAGCTAGCGTGTTTTTTTTGGCAAGCGTAATCATTCGGTCTGCGTGTCGACGTAATTCTTTTGCTTTTACAACCGTTGTCTCAACTCGATCGCTTTCGATCAAAGATTTGAGCATGTTGGCAAGCATTGCTCGTCGATGGGAGCCTGTTCGCCCTACTTTAAATGTGTGTTTTCCGTGTCTCATACTTCAGCACTTCCTTCTCTTTCTTGGAGATAGGCTGAGATAATGCTCTTAATGTTATCGCGTGTAATGCCATACTTACCGAGGTCCATACCAAGCGACAGTCCAAGCTCATCCAGCTTTTGTTTGATTTCTGTGAGCGACTTCTTCCCAAAGTTGCGGAAACGCAACATGTCGCTCTCTGGCATCACCACGAGCTCACCGATCGTATCAATGTTGGCGTTGGCCAAGCAATTGGTCGAACGAACCGAAAGCTCAATCTCATCGATCTTGAGAGCCAGTTTTTGAAGAATTTCCTCTCGATCTCGATTGACCTGCATCTCTCCCTTATCAAACTGAATCGCCTGCATCTTGAGAGACTCAAACGCTTCAAAGTGGAGAATCCCAATTTGCGCCGCATAGTTGAGAGCTTCGGCAGGAGTTACTCGTCCATCTGTCGTTACCTCGAGAATCAGTCGGTCGTAATCGGTGTCTTGGCCTACTCGAGTATTCTCGATATAGTAATTGACAATCCGCACAGGAGAAAAGGCAGAATCAAGAACAATTTCATCAGGAAGTTTGTCAAATCCAGAATGGCGCTCAGAAGGGACGTAGCCTCTTCCATTGCTGATCCGGATATCGACTTTCTTCACCATTGGTTTCGTGATTGTGAACAAGTGATGGCTCGGGTTGACAAGCTCATACTCTGCTTTGCGGAAAAGGTCTTTCAGAGTGACCCGGTATTCACCGCCCCCTTTTTCAATCATCTCCTCAGAAATGTCGAGGACCTCTGTGACCGTCTTGATGTCACGTGGATGACCTCCATCTGAAAGAAGAGAACGACGAAGCAAAGCTCCTTTAAAATTAAGGACAATTCGAGTCATGTCTTCGATGACCCCTTCAATCGCCATATACTCATGGGGAACCCCTTCAATTCTGACAGAGAGAATGGAGGGAGCTTCAAGGGACGCGAGCATAATTCTACGCAAAGCATTCCCAATCGTATGACCAAATCCCCGCTCAAAAGGCTCTACAATAAATCGGGCAAATTGAGGGGTATGAGTCGACTCATCTAATTTAATTTCTTCCGGCATTTCAAATTTGCCATACTTTACAGGCATGGGAATCTCCTCTACGTTTAAACTCGTCGACGTTTACGGGGTCTGCAACCGTTGTGGGGAACCGGAGTTTTGTCTCGAATAATGCTAATTGCGAGCCCTGCGCTTTGCAGGCCTCGAACTGCCGATTCTCGTCCAGCTCCCGGACCGTTCAAATTGACTTCACATTCTTTCATCCCTAAAGCCATTGCATCTCTTGCTGCGTTTTGAGCAGCAACTGTTGCGGCAAAGGCGGAGGACTTTCTCGATCCTGAGAAGTTTGCCTTTCCAGCAGATGAAGAAGAGACGACATTCCCTGCCAAATCAGTAATCGCAATGATCGTATTGTTGAACGTCGCTTTAACATGGGCTATTCCGGAGGGAATTGTTCGGGTTATCTTCTTCTTTACGCGTACGCCCACTTTCTTTGGTGGCGCTTTTTGTTCTTGCTTTGCCAAGTTAGACTCCTTTTAGGCGGCTTTTCACCACCTCTCTCAATCCTTTAGATTTTCTTATTCGCTACAGTTTTGCGTTTGCCCTTACGAGTACGCGCATTCGTTCTGGTTCTCTGCCCTCGAACAGGAAGACCAAGACGATGGCGCAACCCTCGATAGCAATGAATCCCAACAAGACGCTTGATGTTATTCTGCACCTGACGTCTTAAATCCCCTTCTACTACATATTCAGAAGTGAGAATCGCGTTCAATCGAGCGATTTGATCCTCATTCAACTCACGAGCACGCATGTCTTTGTTGAGGCCTAATTTCTCAATGATCTGATTCGATACTTTTCTCCCCACTCCGAAGATGTAGGTAAGACTAATCTCAAGGCGTTTGTTGTCTGGAATATCAATTCCGATTACTCTAGGCATAATATTTTCAAATCCTTAGCTATGGAGTAGTGAATACCCCGTTAAAAATAACACATCAATCGGTTAAATCACAATGGCTTATCGACCTCGGAGTCGCCCCTTCGTCATAAACCCATCATATCTTTTCATAAGTAGATGAGACTCAATCTGTTTCATCGTATCGAGAATCACTCCAACCAAGATGAGGAGGGAAGTACCTCCAAAAAATTGGCTAATCGTTGCATCGACTCCCATCAAGCGCCCGACCAAAGTAGGCAAAGCTGCAATGATGGCAAGGAAGACGGCTCCCGCAAGCGTGATCCGACTCATCGTTGACTCAAGGAATTCTTGAGTTGGTTTTCCTTGTCGAATCCCGGGGATAAACGCCCCATTCTTTTTCATATCGGAAGCGATTTGTTCAGGCTTGAATTGGGTCGATGTCCACACGTAGGTGAAAAAGAGAATGAGAAGGACATAGATCACCATATAAACCCACGAGCCGGGAGAAAGATAATTCGACAACCGACCGAGCCAAGATTCTTTGCCCATAAACTGCCCTATAGTCGCAGGAAACATCAAGAAAGAGGAGGCAAAAATAACAGGAATAACACCTGCATAATTAATCTTGAGTGGGATATGAGAAGACCCTCCCTGCACTTCATGGCGGCCAACAATACGGCGAGCATATTGAAGAGGAATGCGTCGTTGTCCTTGAATGATCAGAATCGTTCCGACCGCAATAAGGACAAAGAGGATGATTAGAGCCAAAACAGAGACAAAACTGAGCTGCCCCGCCTCTTGAGATCCAATGTTGAGCTGCTTAACCACCGATCCGATGGTAGAAGGAATAGAAGAGAGAATTCCAACAGAGATGATCAAGCTAATCCCATTACCCACTCCTTTTTCAGTGATCTGCTCACCAATCCACATCAGAAGAAGAGTCCCAGCGGTCATGGTGATCATCACAATTAGATAAAAGAGCCAAGAAAGCCCAAAAATTTGAGAACTGACAATCTCAGGGACAATGATGCCCGGGGTCGCCAGATTCATTTTGAGAGCATAACCTGCAAAGAGGGTCGCCTGGAAAAGAGCAAAGACGAGAGTTCCTGTACGGGTCCACTTAGAGAGTTTTCTTCTCCCTTGGTCGGGACTTTCTCGAATTTCTCTTTGCAAAGAAGGGATCACCGCAACCAAAAGCTGCAAAACGATCGAGGCTTGGATATAGGGCATCACACCTAAAGCAAAGACGGTCATTTTTGCAAAAGCACCACCAGAGAATATATCGACGAGTTGGAAGAGATTTTGACCTCCTCCTGTCGCATATTTGAAAAGACTCGTCGCAACATCGGCATTGATTCCTGGAACGGAAATATATGCACCAACACGACAAACAGTGAGCAAGACGAGTGTGTAAAAAATCTTGCTTCTCAATTCAGGAATCGCAAAAATGCGCCGTATTGCTTCGATCATACTCTCCTACTGAGTAATGACAGTGTGAGAAATCTTTCGCTCTTCAAGCTGCTTCAAAGCTGCAGCTGAATAAGCGTGGGCTTCAATCTTCATTTTTTTGTTCAATGTGCCAGAGAGAATTTTAATTCCGCCTGGAAGACGTCGAGGAATGAGTTTCTTTTCTCTTAAGGACTCCATATTTACCGTTTCTCCCTCTTTAAAATATTGTTCTAAAGTAGTGAGAGAAATGGCCATCGACGGCTTATCAAAAGTGCCACGGGTAAAACCACGGACTGGGAGTTTGCGATAAAGAGGTACCTGTCCCCCCTCGTATCCAAAACGCTTCCGGTATCCTTGACGAGCGCTATCCCCTTTTCCTCCTCGGCCGGAGGTCTTCCCTCGTTTACAGCCGACACCGCGGCCCACCCGACGCACTTTCTTCATTGGGCGGGAAGTATTTTTTAAATTGGATAGATTAAACATGATCTCTCCCTTTCCGTTCTGTGAAGCACTTTTCTCGGTTTTGCAGTTCGAGAAGCGCTTTGAATGTTGCTTTAACTTGGTTGAGCGGGTTGCTAGAACCTAGGCTCTTCGCAATCACATCTTTAACTCCAGCTAACTCGAGAACAGAGCGGACTTTAGATCCTGCTACAACGCCTGTTCCTGAAGGAGCTGGTTTTAACAAGATATCGGCTCCGTCCCACACTACTCTTGCCTCGTGAGGAATGGTTGTCCCTTCCATCTCGATAGAGAAGATATTTTTTCTTGCTGCATCGGAGCCTTTGCGAATCGCATCAGAGACTTCATTTGCCTTGGCAAATCCATATCCAACGTGACCCTGTCCATCGCCAACGAGAATCAATGCCGAAAAGCTGAACTTACGGCCTCCCTTCACCACTTTGGAGCAACGATTGATGTAGAGAACCTTTTCTTCAAATTCGGTTCCGAAATCTTCCTGCCGTCTTTTTTGAGGACCTTTTGCCATATTTCCTTTTTCCCTCTACTAGAATCTTAAGCCCGCTTCACGAGCGCCTTCTGCAAGTTCCGCAATCACACCATGATATTTGTATCGGCCGCGATCAAAAATGACAGCTTCAATGCTTTTCTTTTTCGCAAGCTCGGCAATCTGCTTGCCTATGTGACGAGCAGTTTCTTTTGATTTTTTGTTCATCGAAGTCGATTGATTCTCTTTTGAGACAGAACTCATTCCGGCCAAAGTAATGCCGCTTTCGTCATCGATAATCTGAGCGTAAATGTGCTGGTTCGTCTTATGTACAGACAGTCTTGGCCTCTGTGCAGTTCCTCGTACTTTTTTTCTGACGCGCATCACTCGATTTGTTCGAGCTCTCAATCGTTTTTTCTTAGAGTTATCCATAACTTTTACGCTTTTCCTTTTGCAGCTTTTCCTTCTTTCTTGCGAACGTATTCGTTTTCATAACGAATTCCTTTCCCTTTGTAAGGTTCTGGAGGTTTTACAGCTCGCACAGTGGCAGCAAATTGTCCAACTTCTTGTTTATTGATCCCTTTAATAGAGATCGCAGTTCCCTTATCAACCAACACTTGGAGGGTCTTAGGAATAGGGATCGCTGTGGGATGAGAGAACCCTACTTGGAGATCTAACTTATCTCCCTGCACATTCGCTCTGTATCCAACGCCAATCAAAGTCAATTTGACTTCGTATCCTTCGGACACCCCGATGATACAATTCTTCAATAAAGAGCGATATAGGCCATGATCAGCCCCTTCTGTACAAATCGTTTCATCTCTTTCCAAGCCGGCCATATTGTCTTCAATCTTAAGGGTTAACCCAAGAGGAAGTTGCAATTCAGCCGAACCTTTCGGACCTTTAATCAGGAGACGATTTTCTTTTGTCGCTTTGATCTCCACTTGCTTTGGAAGGGAGATCGGCATCTTTCCTAGTCTCGACATATCTTCTTCACCTTTTCAATCTACCAAACAGTACAGAGAATCTCTCCGCCCACTTTGAGATTCCGAGCCGTATCACCATCGACAATACCTCGAGAAGTACTCAAAATCGAAATCCCCATTCCATTGAACACGCGAGGGATCTCTTGATATCCCAAATAACGTCTGCAACCAATTTTAGAGACGCGTTGTAAATCACGAATCACAGATCCCCGCTCTTTTGTGTATTTTAGAAAAACACGGAGTCTGTGCTGTGGTTCATCTACCAAGAAATGTTCAATGAACCCATGAGCTTTCAAAAGCTCGAGGATTTTCACCTTCATCTTGCTACAGCTTAAATCGACAAATCGATGCTGGGCATTTTTCGCATTGCGAATTTTGGTGAGAAGCTCAGCAATCGGATCATTAAAAGACATTGTATTCTCCTACTTAAATGGAAAGCCCAAAAGGGTCAGTAACTCAAAACAATCTTCATCGCTCTTCGCTGAAGTGACAACGGTAATATTCATCCCTTGGGCTCTTTTCACCTTATCCAGGTTGATTTCTGGGAAAACTTGTTGATCTTCCAAACCGAAGCTGTAGTTTCCTCTTCCATCGCCTTGTTTTTTGAATCCTCTAAAGTCACGTATGCGAGGGGCCACGATATGACAGAAACGGTCGAGAAAATCATACATTCTTTTTCCTCGGATCGTGACCATAAGACCAATCGGCTGATCCTCTCTCAACTTGAAGTTAGAGATCGCTTTTTTGGACCGAGTAACCACCGGCTTTTGTCCAGAGAGCATTTTGAGCTCTTCACTATGTTCTTGAAGAGCATTCTTATCTTTCAGCGCCTCTGCAAGGCCCATGCTAATGACAATCTTCTTCATCGAAGGCAGATCCATTGGGCTGCGCTCTGGATGGCGAGTTTTTAACTCGGGAACAATTTCTTCTTTAAATTTCTTGTGTAGTCTTGACATGGTCCTATCCCTTTTTCACTGCGCGGTAAACAGTCTCATTTTCGCCATAGACGAGCTCTCGAACACCCTCGCTACTTTGACGAACCTTCACCCGAAAAGGGTTCCCTTCTTTATCGCAAAGAGAGACGTTAGATATGTGAAGCGGTACTTCCATATCGATGATCCGCCCCCCTTGCGTCTCTTGGGTTCGCTTCATGTGCTTTTTGCGGAGGTTCACGTTCTGAACGAGAACACGGTCTCCACTTCGAGAGAGCACCTCTCCTGATTTTCCTTTTTCATTCCCGGCGATGACAAGAACTCGATCGCCTTTTCGGATCCATTTACTCATCAAATCACCTCTGGAGCTAAAGAACTAATTTTCACAAACCCACCATCTCGAACTTCCCGAGCGATCGGACCAAAGATACGAGTGCCGCGGGGGTTATTCTTATCATCAATGATCACGCAGCTGTTGTCATAAAAGCGAAGCATTGATCCGTCCGCTCGTCGGATATATCCCTTAGTCCGCACAATGACCGCCTTGACGACGTCGCCTTTTTTCACAGCTCCTTTCGGATCTGCTTCCTTGATGGAACAAACAATGATGTCACCAACGCGTGCATATCGTTTTCTCGTTCCCCCAAGTACTTTGAAACATCGGACTTTCTTGGCGCCCGTATTGTCCGCAACTTCAAGATTAGTTTCTTGTTGAATCATACCTTCTATTCCACCTTATAGGGCTTCTATCACTCGCCAACGCTTTAGCTTGGAAAGAGGCCTTGTTTCCATCATGCGCACCTTCTGTCCGATAGCAAGTGCATTGGACTCGTCATGGGCGTAGTACTTATTGGATCGCTCGACGACCTTTTGATACTTCGGGTGTCTCATTCTGCGAGACACTTTCACAGTGACCGTCTTATCCATTTTGTTGGAGATGACAACACCGATGATTTCTTTTCTTTTATTGCGGGTTTCTTCCGTCATGCCACAACACCTTGTTTCTGTTTTTGGGTCAACTGAGTGAGGACTCTCGCTCTTTCCTTTCGCGTCGCTTTCAAGAGATGTGGTTTTTCTAATTTGCGCTGCATAGAGAGCGTGTTGCGCAAATCAAAGACTTCTCGAGCAAGAGACTTATCCATTCCCTGAAGTTCTGTGAGAGAAAGGTCTTTCAACATTTGTTCTTTCTTTTTTGCCATAATCTTTTGCTATCCTTCTACACCGTTTCCAAACGATCGACGAACTTCGTTCTGATCGGTAGTTTTGCGGCGGCGAGTCTAAGGGCCGATTGCGCCTCTTCTCGAGTCACTCCAGCTACTTCGAATAAGATCCTTCCAGGGCGGATTGTAGCCACATAGTGATCAAATCCCCCCTTCCCTTTTCCCATTCGAGTTTCAGCCGGCTTTTTAGTGATCGGCTTATCGGGGAAAATTCGAATCCAAACTTGCCCTTTACGGCTGAAGAAACGGGTAATGGCAACTCGGCAAGCTTCAATTTGCTGGGCTGTGATCCAGGTGCGATCAAGCGCTTGCATGCCAAAATCTCCAAACTCGACAAAAGCGCCGCCTTTAGAGAGGCCTCGCATATGTCCTTTTTGTTGCTTTCTAAACTTTGTTCTTTTCGGTCCAATCGCCATAATTATTCTCCAACTGCAACCGGTTGTTTAGGGCGTACAATGAGTTCTTCCCCTTTATTGATCCACACTTTCACTCCGATCGAACCATACGTTGTCTCGGCTCTTCCGTGTGCGTAATCGATGTCAGCTCGCAAAGTGTGCAGAGGAATTGACCCCTCTTTATACCATTCGACCCGAGCAATCTCAGCCCCTCCAATACGTCCAGAAATCTGGACTTTGATACCAGAGGCGCCTGCATCCATAGAGGCTTGCATCGCTTTTTTCAAGACTCGGCGAAAAGGGATGCGTCGCTCTAATTGTTTCGCAATACCATCTGCTACGAGTTTGGCATCGAGGTCAGGTCTTTTGATCTCTTCGACTTCGATCCACACCTCTTTACCGGTGAGTTTACGCAATTCGGTTTTTAGGATATCGATCTCGCTCCCCTTTTTCCCGATCACAAGACCTGGGCGGGCAGTGAAAATAGATACTTCAATTTTGCCACTCATCCGTTTGATTTGGAAGCGAGAAGCTCCCTGCATCGCGGGCTTAGTCAAAAGAAACTGGCGGATCTTTCGATCTTCGCCGATCAAATCGCCAAATTCTTGATTATTGGCGAACCAATTGGACAGCCATTTCTTCCGTCGAACAAGACGAAATCCTGTTGGTGATACTTTTTGTCCCATAATTTAAACCGCCTCGTTCTTCAGTACGATCGTAAAGTGACTTGTTCGCTTATTGACCGGAACTGAGGAGCCTTTACTGCGCGGCTTTGCTCTGCGCAAAATAGGTCCTGCGTCCACACGAACTTCTTGAACCTTCAAGTGATCGCGGCGGGCATCCAATTGAGTTTCCGCATTCGCGACAGCACTATCCAATGTCTTTTTCAATAATCTTCCGCCTCGTAGTTTAGAGTAGAGAAGCTGCTGGGAGGCCATCTCTACGCTCAAACCCCGGATCAAATCCGCAGCATAACGGGCTTTTCTAGGAGAAATTCTCACGTATTTCGTAATCGATTTAGCAAATTGATTCATCTCTTAACCTCCTCCTCCCGATGATTGGGCTGGAGCTGCTTGAGCCGCTGTTTTCTTCGGGTGACCTTTAAAAGTTCTCGTTGGAGAAAATTCTCCCAACCGATGGCCTACCATGTTTTCTGAAACATAGACAGCAACAAATTTCTTCCCGTTGTGCACTTCAAAAGTAAGGCCCACCATATCGGGAACAATCATCGAACGGCGGGACCAGGTCTTAATCGCCTTTTTACCGCTTTCTCGAAGGGTCTTTTGGACTTTGTCCATTAAGTGGTGGTCTACAAAAGGACCTTTTTTTAGTGATCTAGGCATGATCGTTTAAACTCCTACCGCTGCACATTATCTGCGCTCTTTTACAATCCATTTTCTTGACTTCTTCGGCGAACGGGTTCTATACCCTTTCGTAAACTGGGCCCAAGGAGTTTGAGGGTGATTTCCTTTTCCTCGTCCCTCTCCACCACCCATCGGGTGATCAACAGGGTTCATCGCAACTCCTCGCACTGTCGGACGAATCCCCAACCAGCGAGAGCGGCCAGCCTTTCCAACGACACGGAGGTTATGTTCCGCGTTAGAGACAGCACCAAAAGTAGCTCTACACTGTTCGTGAATCATCCGGACTTCGCCAGAGGGCATTCGAATGGTTGCGTAGCCATCAGCCCGAGCGAGCAACTGAGCCGATAATCCTGCAGAGCGGACCAATTTGGCCCCTTTCCCTGGAGACAGCTCAATGTTGTGAATGACCGAACCGATCGGCATGAATTTTAATTTCATGCAACAACCCACTTGGAACGGGGGCTCATCACTTGTGGAGACTGTGTCACCCACTTTGATGGCCTGAGGCGCCAATATATATCTTTTTTCTCCATCTCGATAGTGAAGAAGAGCGATCAAAGCGGAGCGATTGGGATCGTATTCCACGGAAACGACCTTTGCTGGAATATTTTCCTTGTCCCTTTTGAAATCGATCAAACGATACTGTTGCTTATGGCCACCGCCTTTATGTCGGCAGGTGATGTGACCGCTGTGGTTTCTTCCATTCGTTCGCCTTTTTGCAGAGAGAAGGGCCTTTGGCATTCCTTTTTCTGAACAAGGATCGAGCTCAATCAAGTTGGGCAACACTAACTTGCGTTGTCCGGGGGTTACAGGTCGAAATAGTTTAGGCATAAACAGTCTCTCTTACACTTGCTCTTCGATTTGATCGCCAGGACGGAAGGTCACGACCGCTTTTTTCAAAGCAGCTGTTTTTCCCAAAAATCCTCTGACGCGACGTTTTTTCGGCTTAATCAAGATGGTGTTGACTTTGGTCACTTTCACTTTCTTGTCGGCATAGATCAGCTCGACGGCTCGTGCGATCTCTGTTTTTGTCGCTTTTTTGTCCACATTGAAGACGGCTTTTGGGCTATTGCAACGGCTAACGCTTGTATTGCTCTTTGCGTGCTGCAAATTTCCGAGAACCCGGCTTTTTTCTGTGAGACGGCGGCTTTTGATGATGTCATATGGATTCATAATCAACCTAAAATCGCTAAAAATTCATCAAGCGCAGATTCGAGCACGACGATATGTTGTGCAAGAGCCAGATTATATCCATTGACTTGAGGGACAAGGGAGTACTCTTTTTTCGGAATGTTGCGCACGCTTTTCATCAAATTTTCATGGGGGTTGCCCATTTCTTGAGTGGAGGCCTTGCTCTCAATGAGAAGCAAGATACGACGATCTGACACATCAAGTTTATCAAAGAAATGGGCCATTACCTTCGTTTTTGGTTCAGCAAAGGACCCTTCTTTTAAAACATGGACTCGATTTTCTTTCATCTTTTCGACGATCAAAGAGCGAATCGCAGCTCTTCTCTCTTTTTTATTGATCCGGACATGCATATCAAACTTCGGTTTCGGACCAAACACGATTCCCCCCCCTTTGTATTGAGGAGCCGCGAGATCTCCCTGACGGGAACGTCCCTGCCCTTTTTGAGGGTGAGGCTTTCTGCCTGTTCGGTTGATTTCGGCACGCGTTTTTGTACTAGCAGACCACTGACGAGCATTTTTTCGGATCGCAACCAAATAATCTTTGACAGACTGTGGATGCGCAGTTGTGTCTTGCAAGATCGCATCATCGACTTGCACAGCACCTACTTCTTGTCCTTCTAAATCATATTTCTTAAGTGTAGCCACAGCCTTATCCCTTCTTCTTTACGTCTTTTGGTGCGCACTTGTTTGATTTGCTGATGTACACGATGGCGCTGCGAGCTCCGGGGACAGCTCCCTCGACGAGGAGGAGATTTCCCTTGATTGCTACCACGCGTAAATTCTGAACCGTCTTTCGATCTCCACCCATGCGAGAGGCTCGCTTTCCACCAGGAAAGCAACGACCCGGAGTTGATCTCATCCCGGTAGATCCCATGTGTCTATGAAACCCAGAACCGTGAGCACCTGGGCCCCCAGCCATGTTAAACAGTTTCATAACCCCCTGGTATCCTTTTCCTTTTGAAACCCCTTCGACATCGACGAAGGCACCATCTTCAAAAACAGTTCCGAGCTCGATTTTTTGCCCTACCTGGTAGGTATCGACAGAGTCGAGACGAGATTCGCGAATCGCTCGACACGGAGATGCACTCGCCTTGCCGAAATGACCAGCCAAAGGCTTAGTCACAGATTGAGAATTCGGATTTTCAAACGGCACGCCACCGAGCTGTGCGCTATTGTAGCCGTGCGTTTCAACCTTTCTGATCTCAAGAACGGTATTGGGTTCGACCAAAATGGCAGTACACACAACGAGCTTTCCCTCAGGATTAAAAACCTGAGTCATTCCTTTTTTTTGGCCAATCAAAGTCAGAGACATAGACTTCCTCTTTCATCACAAAATCGTACCACCCAAAACGAAAAGCGATCTAAGGACAAACCGAAGTCTACTTTAGCGCGCTTAACCCTTAACAAGGGTGGCATGCGTATATCAGATAAACCGTTCTGATAGACGGATTTTTTCAATATCGGTTAGGGATCATAGACGAAGAGGCGATTATTCGGCAAGTTTTTTTGAAATCTCTATCTTTTCTTGGTGTTTTAGACGTCGATTCCCTTTGAAACATTCCCTTTTTAATCCCTCATCGCATACAACGAGGTGGCGTAGATCGGAGAGCCTGGCTCCATTCGGAACAGTGAGGGTGAGAGGCTGATCAAAGAGCCCTTCCAAGGTCACTTCGATAGAGAGACGCTCTTCTAGCCGGATGGTCAGAGGGCCTTCGACCCTCTGTCCCTGTTCCCATGAGGTTAAATCAGCCGTCGCCTTAGGGCGCGCTTTTTTCAAGATTTTACTTACTTCCACTCCTAGAGGAACAAGAAACTCGCCAGGCTTTGCCACCTCTCCCTCAATGATCACTGGGCATAAAGAAGGGGCTGGCAAGGGAGCTTCATCTAAAAAAGATGCATTACGGATCGACTGGACTTTGGCAATGAGAATAAAAGTAGCCATGAGGAGGAGAAAAGCGATGACGACCGCCCACTCTCGGTGGAATAGAGAAGGGGAAGAGGAAACCTCCTCCCCATCAAGAATCGCTTTAGGCGACGTTTGCTTTAGGCTGATAGTAGACAACCTGTTTTTCGTTGAAGAGATCAACTGGCTTATAGACCATTCCTTCTCTATAGTAAGAGACCCAGCAAGCAAGCGCGGTTCCTGCAAGAGAAAGAGTTGATTTCATCGCCTGAACAGAGAACCCCGCACAACCAAAATAGCTAGCAGTCAGACCCAATGCAGTTCCTGCAAGAGAACAAATAGTCCCTACAAGCTTCCATTGATTGAGTTCTACAGTCTCTGAAAGGGTATCGGCTACGAGGCCCGCTTTCAATTCAATGGCCTTATCTCGTAACGCTGTTGTCTGAGAGAGATCTTGCATTCCGGTGCCGAATTCACAAAGATCTTTCACAGTGGAAGCGAATTCTCCGATAGCAGAGAGAGTAACAACCTTAGAAATCAACGGAACTGTCATGAAGAACCCTTTGACGAAAGGATCAATCACATACGCAGTAGCTCCTATTAGATCCATTCCTTGGCGCAAAACAGTGACACATTTTCTCTGGAAGTATCCGGGAAGAGAGCTCTCTTTCTGGACATCTCGAACAGACTGGACAAAAGAATCACAAACTGCAGGAAAATAGGGAAGTATGGTCATACCCCAACCAGGTCTCAGCGTCTTGGCAATCCCTTTAAAGAACCCATCTTCAGACGCTTCTCCTCTCAGTGTGGCAATAAAAGAACAAATCTTATCAGCCAACTGGATTCCTCGGAAAGGACCCCCTTCAGCGGAGCTCAGACGATCCAATATTCGCTCAAAAATTCCCTTTGATTTCTGAACAATCCGAAAACTTCCCTTTCCGTCCGATTCTGCACCCCATAGAGACATATTCGGTTTTAATTCGATGCCATATCCATCCAAAACGAGATCTGAAGCCATGCTTTCCTCTTGCTTAATTTAAAAAACGGTTCAAATTGTAAAGAAATCGCAAAATAAAGGAAAGGAATTTTTCAAGGCGAGTTCGATACCCACCTCAAAATGAAATGTGTTGAGGCATGCCACAGATCCACTCGGACCAACTCATGACCCGTTTTCCCTCACTCTGGATTTGGAGAAGGCGAAGGGTTCCCTCTCCACAGGCAATGATCCCCTCTTTTCGAGAAAGGAGCTCTCCAGGTTTTCCCCCTCCTTCTCTTGAGAAAGTAGTACGGAGAATTTTGATCTTTTTTCCCAGAACCCAGCACCAGGCGCCTGGCTTTGGAGAAAAAGCGCGAACTAAATTATGGATCTTCTCCGAAGGCTCGTCCCATTTGATCTCTCCTTCTTCTGGAGAAATCTTCGAAGCGTAGGTAGCTTTTTCGTGGTTTTGTGCCAATCCGGGGGGGATCCCTTTCTCAAATAAAGAAAGGACGTCTAAAAGCAACGGTTTTGTAGATTCACAAAGAGCCTTTTCCAGTTCGGCACAATTCATCTCTTCAGGAATCGAAGTTTCGCTAGATGCTATCACATCTCCTGCATCGAGCTGTTTCACCATTTTTTGGATCGCAACTCCGGTTTTTTTCTCTCCCGCCATCAAAACTCGTTGTATAGGAGCAGCCCCTCTGTAGAGAGGAAGAAGACTAGCATGCACGTTGATACAACCAAGAGGCGGAATATCCAACAGTTTCTGCGATAGAATTTGCCCATAAGCGATCACTAAGTAGAGATCGGCTTGAAGAGCGGAGAGCTCTTCGAGAAACTGGGGGTGAGAAGCTTTCTCGGGCTGGAAAAGAGGAATTGAAGCGAGGTGCGTTTGCGCCACCCTTTTAACAGGAGAGGCGGTCAAGAGAAGGGATCTTCCTTGCGGACGATCGGGCTGCGTGACAACGGCACAAATGGGAACTGCTTTCTCAACGAGAAACCGCAAGATCTCTGCTGCAAAGTGAGGGGTTCCAAAAAATACGATCTTCACAGAATACCCTTTATTAAAAGATTATTTCTGATCAATGGTATCATTCTTCAAAGAACTGGTCTTCGCCATCACCCACGAAACTGCTCGACTTGGTCACGCCTTCGAGCCCAATTAAGCCTCGTTTCGATGTTTTGCAAAAATCGATCCAATGTTTTACTTCCGTAAAAGGCTCAATTTCTGATTCAATTTGCGAGACAGCCTCTTCGAGATGAAGCCCGGATCGATAGGTGATTTTAAAGACTTTACTTAATGCCGCCCTCACTTCGAGAGGGACTTTGTGTCTCTTTAATCCGATGATATTGATCCCACCCAATTTATACGGGAATCCTGCACCGATGGTGTAGGGAGGGACATCGCGAGGGACTCTGCTAAAGCCTCCAACCATTGCGTAGCTCCCGATCCGAGAAAACTGGTGCACAGGAGTGAGACCTCCAATGATCGCATGGTCGCCGACTAATACGTGACCTGCTAACATTGCTCCATTTGACATCACGACCCCATTGCCAATCTCACAATTATGAGCTACATGACAATAGGCCATAATTAAACACTGATCGCCAATCCGCACTGTCGAGTTTTCTTGACAGGAGGAATTGATCGTCACGAATTCGCGGATCTCACAGTGCTTGCCAATGACAACATAGGTTTTCTCCCCGCGATATTTCAGATCTTGGGTCTTCGTTCCGATGCTCGCTCCTGGCCAAATGATTGTTCCTTCTCCGATTGTGGTATTCCCATCAATATACGCGTGGGATTTGATCACGACCCGGTCTTCTAAAGTCACTGTCCCTTTGATAATCGCAAAGGGTTCGATCACAACATCTTTTCCAATTTTGGCGCCAGGTTCTACAATCGCTTGAGGGTGAATATTAGACATGAAATTCCGCTATGTTACAGTTTATCTTTATCTACCAAAGCGAATGTGATATTCGCCTCAGCCGCCAACACATCTCCGATCATCGCTCTGGCCATTATCTTCCCTCCAGTACCACTGATATGGATTCCTTTTGCGTGAAGATGGAGCACATCTCCAGGAATGACAGGCTTGCGAAACTTCGCTTCGCTCACGTTCAAGAGAACGGCAATCTTCTTGTCATATCCTTTTTGATGAACCAGAATCCCTCCCGTTTGAGCAAGTGCCTCGAGAATTAAAACTCCAGGCATAATCGGAACGTCAGGGAAATGCCCCTGAAAAAAGGGTTCGTTTACCGTGACATTTTTTACTCCGATGATCTCATTTTCTTCTATATTGATATAGGTCACTCCATCAATAAGGAGAAAAGGATAACTATGAGGCAAAATCTTTTTAATTTGCTTGGCATTGAAAACAAAGGATCGACTAGACATTAGACTCCCTCAGGTTATAGGCCCCAGCTACGATTTTGCCGAAAGCGACATTCGAAGCATGCCCTGAACAGATCGCAATCACATGGGCGCAAAGACGGTGACCAATCAAAGAAAGATCTCCGATTAAATCCAACACTTTATGACGCCCCATCTCATCTGAAAACCGAACACCCTCTGGATTGAGCACCCTATCCCCCTGAATTACAACAGCGTTATCCAATCCTCCGCCTTTCAGCAACCCTTTTTCCAAAAAGGGAAGGATTTCCTCGTAAAGAGAGAAGGTACGACAAGAGGCAATTTCCTTCCTATAAGTTTCTGGTGTAATGGAAAAAGAGCAATACTGCGATCGAATGAAAGGTGAGTGAGGGTAGTGAAGGGTATAACTAATCTGGAAAGAATCACTGGGCAATGCAACGAGATGAACAAACCCACCCGACCAAAATAAAGGTTTATCTATCTTTAGGACGAAACGGGGAACTTCTTGAGATTGCAATCCAACGGCATCGAGCTTCTCAATAAAAAGAAGGGAGCTCCCGTCTCCTCCCGGAATTTCAGGACCATTGATTTCAATGCGAGCATTATCCACTCCGTAAGCATAGAGGGCTGAGAGAAGATGCTCGACGAGGAGAACAGAAGCCTGTCCTCGCACCAGGCGAGTCGATCGAGGGGTCGCATCGACAAATTCAAGACGCGCGGGAATCTCTAAAGAACGGGGCAGATCGGTCCGATGAAAGACGATCCCTGTCCCGGGAGGCGCGGGGAGAATCTTGACAACGACGGAGGCGCCGGTAAAAATCCCAATGCCAGAAACTTGAATCGGGCCAGCGACAGTATTCTGCATCTCATCTAGACGACAAACGGACAATTCACCCCTCCATGAGAGGTCTAGTGTAACTCAATCGACGGTTATCTCGCAATCCGTATATAAAAAACAAAAGGCTCAAGATCAAGATCGGAGAATCTCCCCACCACGTATAAAGGGTCGAAAAGGAGCGAACAGGCATGGACAAATAAAGAAGATCAGCCTCTTTTTCAGAAGGGGGAAGAGTCTGGACGACTCGCCCAAAACAATCAATGGCCCCTGTAATTCCGGTATTGCAGGATCTCAATACATACACCCCATTTTCTGCCGCCCGGATCTGTCCATGTTGAAAATGTTGCTTTGGCAGTCGAGAACGGGGAAACCAGACATCATTGGAGACATTGACGAGTAGCTCAGCGCCCTTCCTTCGGAAATCGCGGATTAAATGACTGTAGGTCTCCTCAACACAAATCGAAACTCCGATCGGAAACGGCTCTTTGAAAGCGGAAAATTTTTCCCCAAAAAGAAGCTCAGCCTCTTTTCCTAAGTCAAATGAATCTCCAATTCCAAATTCATCGACTAAAAAATCGGAAAGCCACTCTATTTTGGGAAAAGGGACATATTCTGCAACAGGGACAAGGACCCTCTTATTGTACTGATCGATCTCCTGCTTGCCCGGCTTAAACAGAAAGACGGAGTTATACCGAGAGGACCTCTCCTTGCTATCAAACCCTACGATAACATTTGATTGAAAATGGTTCGCAAGCATCTGGGAAAGGAAGGCGTTGCTCACTTGAACCTCCCCCTTTCCTTCAAGAAGAGCAGTCCCAAAATGGGCTTCCCACGCCTTTTTCACATTCTTCAAAAAATAAAAAGGTTGATATACACTCAGAGAGACTGCCGCCTCAGGCAAAACGATCAGATCTACCGGAGAAATTTTCTCTAAAACAGTCCAAATTCTCTCCCACTGATGCAGAGGATGGATAAAAGCTTCTGGAGAATCGCTTTGAAAATCTTTTTGCTCCGGTAAAATCCCGGTTTGGACGAGGGCAACTGAGATGTTTTTAGCAGGCTCTCCCATCGACTCTACCCATCCCATTTGACCTACCCCAAAAAGGTAGGGGATAAGAGCCAGTACGGACCATAATTTGCCCCTCCGACAAAGAGCCATCGCATTCACAAAAATCACCCAGAAAGAAAGACCGTACACCCCAAACAGAGAGGCGAATTGGATTGCATAGGGAGGATCGGCCAGAGATAATCCAACAGGATTCCAGGTGAACCCTGAGAAAAAAAAAAGACGACTCCATTCAAAAAGGGTCCAACACCCAGCGATTCCCAACGCCCGTTTCCAGTTGATAGGGTCTTTGAAAAAAAAGGCCAAACACCCAAATTGAAGACCGATCAGTCCGAGCAGAAATGCGTAAACCACTAAAATCAAAGGCCCCATGTAATCGGTCGATGTAAACCAGGAGAGCTGAATTGCCTGGACAATGACAAACCAACCCCAAAAGAGCCAAAACCGATCCCTTGTTCTGGGAAATAAAGAGCAGGCACTTCTCCAAAAAAGAGCATAGCCAAAAGAAGCAGCCCCTATCCCTAGATAAGGAATCCAACCCCCTTGTCCAAAAGAGACAATGAACAAACTAAGAAAAAGAAGAAGAGTCAAAGCGATTCCCTATTTTAAATGCAGCAGGAGCTGAGCTTAACATATGGATCAAGAAACCAATGAGCGAAAGATTTTTGAGAAACATCACCATCTGCAGATCCCGAGCAGGTCCCTCAATCCACCAAAAAGGGTGACACAAGACTGTGGCCGGAATCAAAACCAAAAGGAGAAGGGAAGCTGCCCATTTTTCTCTAGAACCCAAAAGGAGCAAGAGCCCTCCAAGGAGGAGGACAAAAGTGGCCCCGAGCTGAAGAACAGAGACCCACGGGATAAAAAAAGAAAGGATCTCATGGGCAGACTGAGAAAAATCGACATAGGTTTGCCACTCGACAAGAACAGTTAAAATACTTTTTTCTGTCTCATGCCAATCCAAAATATTTTTTACCGCACCTGCAATGAAAACAGCGCTCATGAAAAACCGAGAAAGGGTGGCAAAAAATAGGCGAATGGGGTTCATAGCCCGTAGCATTCCAAATCAACTGAATATAATCAATGGTTAGTCTATACTACTCCCCATGCGTTACCCATTTCTCAACCGCCACATCAATACTTTTTTGACCCAGTGGGAAAAATCACCCCTGCCACTCGACCTTTCTCTTTCCCGCTACTTTCGTGCACACCCCAATTTGGGATCGAAGGACCGAAAAGAGATCGGGGATACCCTCTATGGAATGGTCCGATGGAAAAGTCTCATTGACCATTTTTCTCCAGAAGATCGCCTCTCTTTTTATCAATCAATTGACTGGACTGCAATCGGACGCGACCCCACCATTCCCCCCTTTGCCCAAAAAGGGCTTTCCCCCTTTTTATACGGGCGGTTTTGCGCTTCCTTTGGAGAGGAAACAACCTCTCGTTTAGCTATGATTTTGAATCAAAACGGCCCCACAACGATCCGAGCCAACCTTCTAAAAATAACACGCGAGGAGCTGCTCGATCGATGGAAAGAGAGATTCTCTATCTCCCCTTGCCTCCATTCGTCTGCAGGCCTTCGCTTTCACAAACGGGAACCCCTCTTTTCCCTTCCCGAATTCAAAGAGGGGCTCTTTGAAGTTCAAGACGAAGGAAGCCAACTCATCGCCTCTCTCATCGAAGCCAAAGAAGGGGACTGGGTTCTCGATTATTGCAGTGGATCAGGAGGGAAGACGCTTGCCTTTGCTCCCTCGATGAAAGGGAAAGGACAAATTTACCTCCACGACATTCGACCTCACGCTCTGCAGGAGGCAAAAAAGAGACTCAAAAGAGCCGGCATCCAAAACAGCCAATGCCTCAACTCCCATCACCCTCAGATGCGAAAACTCAAGGGCAAATGCGATTGGGTTCTGATCGACGTACCCTGCAGCGGAACAGGTACTTTACGAAGAAATCCTGACCAAAAATGGAAAATCGACGCCCTCCTCATCGATCGACTCGTAGAAGAACAAAGAAAAATCGGAGAAACCGCTTTTTCCTTTGTAAAAAAAGGGGGAAGACTCGTCTATGCAACCTGCAGCCTGCTCAAAGAGGAAAACGAAGCTCAAGTGGATTATTTTCTCCGAAAACTCCCTCTAAAATTGGAAAAACCACCTCTCTCCCTTTTCCCTGAAATCGACGGCCCCGACGGATTTTTTGCCGCAGTCTTTCTTGTTTCTTAAAAGCGACTTCTTTATACTTCCTTCTATGAAACAATTCCTTCTTCTTTTGTTCGTCGCCTGCGTCTCAGCAAGTAGTCTCCCTCCCATCCCTTTTGCCGATGACAACCCGATTGCAGTCCAAAATTCCATTCTCGCTAACGTCAATGGTCAATTGATTTCGGTTCTCGATGTCAAAAAGAAGATGGATGTCGCTTTCCATCAACACTATTCCCATTTAGAAAATTCCTCCCAAGCTCGGCTCCAATTCTATCAAAATAGCTGGGAACATGTCTTAAATGAAATGATTGACCACGAGCTGATTCTAGCCGATGCCGAAGAGAAAAAAATCCCCCTCTCTGATGGAGAAATCCGGGAAGAGATGGAACTTCGGTTTGGCCCGAACTTGATGACGACTCTCGATACTCTCGGACTTTCCTACGAAGAGGCCGCGAAAATGGTCAAAGACGATCTCATCGTCCAAAGAATGACCTGGTGGTTCATCCATGCCAAGGCAATGAAGCAGGTCACTCCCCAAGAAATTCGGCAAGCCTTCCGCATCTATCTCAAAGAACATCCCCCTTACGAAGAGTGGAATTACCAGGTCATCTCCCTCAAGGGAGATCAATCAGAGGAACTAGGGAAAAAACTCTCTGCTGCCCTCAAAGAAACGGGCGTGGGGCCTGAAGCAGCTCTTGATCTGATTAAAGGAATGGACCCATCCTCTCAAGTCTCCTCGCTTCTTTCCGCTAAAGACATCGACCTCTCCGAAAGCCACAGAGAAATCTTATCCTCCTTAGAAACAGGCACTTATAGCGACCCTGTCACGCAAAAAAGCAGATCAACCCAACAAGTTGTGACTCGCATTTTCTATTTACAAGAGAAAAACAGCCACCCCGCTCCTGAATTTGAATCTCTTTCCCAAACGCTCCGCAGTCAGCTCATGCAAAAGGCTGTGGCTGAAGAATCGACTTCGTATCTCGAGAAGCTCCGTAGACAATACACCTATACGAAGAACATCCCCGAACGCTTCACCCCCTTTTCCCAGCGGTAATGTGAGATCAAGATAAGCAGGATAGGGTGGGGTTTGTATTTCCTCTCCAATACTACTTCCTCCTTGTTCGAGTGATTTTCGACGCCTTAACGCGGCTAAAAAGCCGACTTTTGAACCATTTCCCGCATATACTCGTTCCACTCCAAAATGACCCAAGCAAGCCGATTTAAAGCTATCAAATTTCCAATAAAAAATTGGGGTCAATATTGAATTAATATTAACCCCAATTTTTTTATTGAAAATTTGATGCTTTAAATTCGGTTTTCTT
>DAIDIZ010000074.1 GCA_027451585.1 Chlamydiota bacterium | reverse complement strand
GGACTTGGATTTGCCTTTTTGAAGCACGTGGAGAGAACATCGATTCTCCTCTTTGTCCTGGAGCTCGCCCCTTATCAAGAAAGAGATCCGTGGGAAGAGCTGCTCATGCTTCGCAAAGAACTCGCCTCCTACAACGAGGCGCTGCTCGAAAAACCGTTCCTCGTCGTTTTGAATAAGATCGATCAGGAAGGGGCGGAAGAAATTGCCGAGAAGTTCAAGGAGCGCTATTCGTTTGATCCCGCGTGTCTCTTCACTATCTCTGCCAAGGAAGGGCTCGGTCTAGATTCTTTAAAAAGAGCCCTCTCCCAGATGTCAGTCCCTGAACTGGTTTCTGTTTAGAAAATTCATTGCATCCGTCAATCCACTCCTTTATGATCGTCTGTCGGAGCTCTTGTGACAAATAATGCAACAAAACCGCTTCCTATTGGAATTAGCGATTTCAAAAAACTGATCGATGGAGGCTATGTCTACATCGACAAAACTCTTTTGATTCAGGAAGTAATAGAAAAGGGGACTCACGTTGCACTCATTCCTCGCCCACGTCGATTTGGAAAGACACTGAATCTCTCTATGCTGCGCTATTTCTTTGAAAAAAGCGTGGAAGATACAAGCTATTTATTCAAAGAACTGCATATTTGGCAGAACGAAAAATATAAAGCTCTTCAAGGGACATTTCCTGTTATTTTCATCTCCCTGAAAGACGTAAAACATCCCTCTTGGGAAGAGACATTCAATGCTTTGCGCAAAGTGATCTCAAAAGAATTTGAACGCCATAATTACATTGTAGAAAAAGAGGTTCTAAGACGTAGAGAAAAAGAACTTTATCATAAAATCCTTTCTGAAGATGACGATAAAACCTTGTTTGAGCAGAGCCTTCTTTTGCTCACAGAATGGCTGCACCGTTATCACAAGAAACAGGTCGTTCTTCTCATTGACGAATATGACACCCCGGCTCACTTCGCTTATCTTGGGAAATACTATGATACCTTCATTAATTTCACCCGGAATTGGCTATCGGCGGGCCTTAAGGATAACATCCACTTAGAGCGGGGCGTTCTCACAGGGATTCTTCGTGTTGCTAAAGAAAGCATTTTTTCAGGACTCAATAACATCAGTACTTTTACAATTTTGAATAGAGAATTTCAGGATAAATTTGGCTTACTAGAACATGAGGTTAAAGAACTCTTAGAGCTCTCTGGCCTCTCCGATAAACTTGATAAAATCAGTCAATGGTATGATGGGTACCGTATTGGATCTCGTGGAGGGATTTATAATCCTTGGTCTGTTTTGAACTGCATTGCTAAAAAAGGCGCTCTATTTCCTTATTGGGTGAATACCAGTGATAACGCCCTTATGAAACATCTCATCGCTAAAGGAACTGATGACCTAAAAGCAGATATCGAAGAGCTTCTTAGAGGTGGGATCGTAGAAAAAACAATTGAAGAAGGAATTGTCTTTCCGAATCTCGATCAAAGTCCTAGTTCTATATGGTCTTTGCTCCTTTACAGCGGATATGTGACGATTGACAATACCCCCTCTTATGGCATTCCTTGCAGATTGCGCATTCCCAATATTGAAGTAGGCGAATTATACAAAACGATGATTCTGGATTGGTTTAAAAACAGCATTCATGAACATAAATACCAGATGCTCTTAAATAGCCTAACAAAAGGCGATGTCAATACCTTTTCTCAGCTATTTCAAGAATTTATGATTTCTTCTGTAAGCGTTTTTGATGTCCCTTCTGAAGAATCAGAAAAAATTTATCACGCCTTTGTTTTAGGCATCCTCATTGGGCTCGGGGATCAATATGAAGTGAAGTCAAATCGCGAAAGTGGCCTTGGCAGATATGATGTCATGCTCATCCCTAAAAACAAAAATGAGCTCGGGATCATCATGGAATTCAAAAAGATAGGTCGTTTTGAGAAGCTCTGCCTGGAAGATGCGGTAGATTCGGCACTGAAACAAATTGAAGAAAAACAATATGCCCAAGAACTTCTTGACCGCGGCATAGGGCGTATTTTGTATCTCGGTTTTGCCTTCGAGGGAAAACAGGTCCTTATTCGCTCAAAATTCAGAACCTAATCAAAAACTACAATACTTAAGACGATCTGAATGAAGCTCAGCATCTCTTGTCCTCGACAGGAAAAATTTCAGTCGTGTACAATGGGGGGAAGGTACGCATGGCTTCTTGTCCCGATTTTGTTAAACGCTATCTTTCTGAAGCATCTCTCTTAGTCCAAAAGCACTGTGTCAAAGAGCCCACCTTTTCCAGGGGAACATACCATATCGAAATCCAGGAAAGTCCTAAGAAAAAGGGGTTCGCTTTTCTCCAAATGAAGGATGATGGCGAATTAACCGATTCGTTTTGTTCTTGCAAGGAGTCCGAAGGGGGAGGTGGGTGTGTTCATTTAGCGGCAGCCTACTTGCGGATTTTCAACGGGACAAACGAACCTCTCCACATCCGGTTTAAAAAATCGTTTTGGAATCGTCTCTTTCAGATGGAGGCCAAAAGAAATGGAACAGAGTCTCATTTTCTGCAAAAAGAAAAAAATGGGGCTTTTGTCGCCTATTCACAGACAAAAAAAGAGCTCTTTTCCCTCTTTCCTAAGACCCCTTCTGCAAAGAGGCGGTGTGAGGAATGGATCGTTAAAAGGAAGGCGGAGACAGAAGAAACGTCGATCAAATTCTCAAACTTGTCGCAAGAAGAGCTGGATGCCTACCGGAAAGGGCAAGCAGGTCACTTGCTCCGCTATGAGCTGTCTTTCTGGGCTGATATCGCGAAATGGTTTCTCTTTTTGCAAGATGAAAAAATTGCCTATCAGGCGACTTTTTTGGGAGATCCTATTCCTGATACGATTTTCATCTCTTTCCCCGATGTAGAACTGAAGTGTTTTGTCTCTGAAGTACAGCTTCCTTGGCTCATCGCCTCTCTTTCGACCATTGATTCTCCTTTAGAGGTGATGGACTATGAACAAGCCTCCATTGAATCGGTTGTTTATGACGAGGAAAAAAGGAAACTTTTTTTCCGGCATCGAGAAAGGGATAAGGAAGTCCCTTCCATTGAACAGGGGGTCCGGATAGGAGATTGGATTTACGTGAAAGGGCGGGGGTTCTACCGACAAGGTTCTTCTCCTCTTTTGCATAGGCAAGAAGTGGATGAAAGGGAAATGGGAGAATTTCTCTCCACATTTTCCCAAGAACTCTTCTCCTTTTTACCGATTCATCGAGAGGGCGTGAAAGCTCGTTATTTCCTTCATCTCGATACAGGTGGAGCGTTCCATGTGGAGTTCTATCTCTTTGAAAAAGGAGATATGCAGCAAGAGAAAGCTGCCCTTTTTGTCCCCTGGGTCTACTTGCCAAAAAAAGGGTTTTTCTTGGTCGAAGACTGGATGTTTGAATCAAGAGAAAAGGTGATCGCAAGAGAAGATGTTGCCGATTTTGTCAATCGGCACCGGATTTGGCTTCACCAATTCCCTGGCTTTCAAACGCACCTTGGAAGTCTTGAATCGCGCCTCATCTACGGTTTGCAAAACAACGAAGAACTCTTCTTCGATATCGAATTGACGTTCCCGATTGAAGATATTTGGAATTTTGATGAGTGGATCTACGTTCGAGGGCAAGGTTTTTACATGAAAAAAGAGAGCTCTGGACGTCTTCCTCTCCATCCAGGTCTTAGGGTTCCTAAACAGGAGATCTCTTCTTTTATCGACAGCCATAAAGAAGAACTCGAACAGGTTCACCAATTTTTCAATGAACAATCGCCCATCGAGAAAATAGGACTCATCGTCCGTCTCAATGAAGAAGGTCTGATTGTGATCACTCCCAAAATTGAGTATGCTCCTAATATGGATCAAGAAAAAATCCACTCATTCGGCAGCTACTTTTATCTGGAAGGGAAGGGATTTTCTCCGATCACCCCTGCAATGAATGTTCCTGAAAAATATCGAGTCGAAACGGTGATCAATGCTTCCCAAGAAAATGCTTTTCTCTCCTATGAACTCGATGCATTAAAGCCATATATTCTCGATCTCGATCCGAAAATGCAGCGCCCCTCACATCTCAAGCTCAAGATTCGCCGAATCATCCCAGACATCAAAAAAAGACCGGGCCAATGGTTGGTCGATCTCGTCTATGAATCGGAGTTCGGATTTTCTGACATCTTTTCTATTTGGGACGCTCAAGGCCAAAGAAAGACGTCCCTTTTTTCGGGAGCAGGCCTCCTTTTAGTCCGCGAACCGAGATTTCAATGGATCGCTCAACTTGAAAAACGACGCCTTGATCGGAAGAAGGGGCTCATCCGACTCACTACGTTGGAGTGGGCCCGCTTGTCTGCCTTTGAGAGGATCGAAGAGCCAAAAGGGGAAGATACCACTTCGCTTCAGGCCCGCCATCTTCTCCAAGAGATGAGCCGGTTTGAGACTGATCGAGTGCTCGATCTTTCGGGATTAAAATCGACTTTACGCCCCTACCAAGAACAGGGAGTCAATTGGCTTTGGTTTCTCTACTGTCATGGCCTTTCAGGACTTCTCTGCGATGATATGGGCCTTGGAAAAACGCACCAAGCGATGGCCCTTCTCGCTGGAGTTGTCAATGGAGACGTAGAGAAGAGGAATAAGTACCTTGTTGTGTGTCCCACTTCAGTGATCTACCACTGGGAAGAGCTCTTAAAAAAGTTCTTGCCCCAGATTCGGGTCTGTACCTACTACGGTCTATTACGAAGTATAGAGGAGTTTGACGCAAAGTACGACCTGCTCCTGACTTCCTATGGGATTTTGCGTCTCGGTAAAGAAGATCTCGATCCTCTTGCCTTTGAAGTGGCGATTTTTGATGAGATCCAAGTGGCCAAAAACGAAGCCTCCCAGACCCACCAAGCCCTTTGCTCTCTCAATGCTAAAATGAAACTGGGGCTTACCGGAACGCCGATTGAGAATCGAGTCCGTGAAATTAAATCGCTTTTTGACGTGATTCTCCCCTCCTATATGCCATCCGATGCCGTCTTTCGCGAACTCTTTATTCGCCCTATCGAAAAAGAGAACGATGAAGAGAAGAAGCTTTTGCTCACACGTCTCATCAAGCCCTTTATTTTGCGCCGCAAAAAAAGTGAAGTGCTTCTTGATCTGCCCGAAAAGATCGAAGAAATTGCCTATACAGATCTTTCGGAAGAGCAAAGAAAACTCTATAATGGGGTGATCGCGCAGATGAGAGAGACTGTCTATCCCGATCTCAAAGATGCATCAAAGCCCGTTCCCTATCTCCACGTATTTGCGGCCCTCTCTAAGATGAAGCAAATTTGTGACCATCCCGCTCTCATCGATGGGGATTTGAAAAATTTTCAAAAAAGAGCCTCCGGTAAATGGGATCTTTTTGTCGAACTTCTCCAAGAAGCGAGGGAAAGCGGACAGAAAGTGGTTGTTTTTTCCCAATATTTGGACATGCTCGCTCTCATCGAAATGTATTTAAAAAAGAAAGGGATTGGCTACGCCTCGATCAAAGGATCGACCCGCGATCGGAGCGAGCAAATCCACAAATTCCGAGAGGATCCCAAGTGCGAAGTCTTTGTCGCGTCCCTTCTCGCAGCAGGGGTAGGGATTGACCTCACAGTTGCCTCGATTGTGATCCATTACGACCGGTGGTGGAATCCGGCCAAAGAAAACCAAGCGACCGACCGAGTCCACCGGATCGGGCAAAGTCGAGGGGTTCAAGTCTTTAAATTGGTGGCGAAAAACACCATTGAGGAAGATATCCATGAACTCATCGAGAGGAAGAAAGGGCTTCTCGAACAGATCGTCGGCACCGACGACCATATTCAGTATCTCAACCGGGAAGAGCTCATTCAAATCTTTGAAAAAATGTTTCGCGGGCAATAATTGCCCGTTTTGTATAAAATGTTTCCCGTTATGCTTCCAAAAATTGCTTTGGTGGGGCGCCCCAATGTGGGCAAGTCGGCCCTCTTTAACCGGATCTGTCAAAAAAGAATTTCTATTGTCGATGAACAAGAGGGGATTACTCGTGATCGCCTCTATGCAAAGACCGATTTCTTTGGAAAACCGTTCATTCTGATCGATACGGGCGGGATCGACTTTTCCGAAACCATCCCCTTTGCAGAGCTTGTAAAGAGACAGGCCGAAGTGGCCATCGAAGAGGCTGACGTCGTCATCCTCGTTGTCGACGGACAGGTGGGCGTCAATGTTTACGATGATTTGATTGCTAAACGGCTGGTGCGTTCAAAGAAAAAAATTCTTGTCGCGGTGAATAAAATCGATCGGCATGGGGATGATGAGAAGATCCATCCTTTTTATTCTTTAGGCATTCAAGACGTTTTTGGCATCTCAGCGCTTCAAGGATACCACATCGCTGAAATGCTCGAAGTCGCCCTTTCGTCGATTGAAGAAAAAGAAGAAGAGCTGGTTCCAGAGGATACAATTCGGGTTGCGATTGTGGGGCGTCCGAACGTTGGCAAATCGACCTTGCTCAATACACTCCTAGACGAGGAACGCTCGATTGTCAGCCCCATTGCCGGAACCACCCGAGATGCGATCGATATCCTCTTTGAAAGCGGAGGACAAAAATATCTTTTAATTGATACAGCAGGTATTCGACGGAAAAAAGCAGAAAAAGAAGTCGTTGATAAGTTTGCTGCTATTCGAACTGAAGAGGCCATCGAACGGTGCGATGTGTGCTTATTGATTCTCGATTCCTTTGAAGGGTTTACGACCCAAGAAAGGCGGATTGCAGCCGAGATCGAAGCGAGAGGCAAGAGCTGCGTCCTCCTCTTCAACAAATGGGACATGATGGAAAATCTCCGGATGGAGCACGCGATGCGCGGAGTGCGCGAGCTGGCCCCTTTCTTGGCCCATTGCCCCACCTTTTTCATATCGGCTCTCCGAGGAAGGAACGTCGACAAGATTTTCCCGGCAGTCCTTGACGTTTTTGCCGCCCGTCATGTCCGGATCGGAACAGGGGCATTGAATAAATTCATCGAACATTGCCTCCAAAAATACCACCCTCCACTGATGACAGGGAAAAGGCTCCGGATTTACTATCTCACTCAAGTCTCGATCAACCCCCCTCGGTTTGTTCTCTTTGTGAATAAACCCGATCTCATGACAGATACCTATAGAAAATATCTGGTCAATCAGCTGAGAAAGGAATTTCCTTTCCCTGGATGTCCCCTCACCTTTGAGTTGAGAGGCAAAGAGACCTCATCATCCCATGCGGCAAAGAAGGAGGCCTCCGTCAAGTCAGAAGAGAACTCAGATCAAGAAGAACTTTCCGCTCCCCTATGGAGTGGAGAGTGAGGACCCCTCGATAAGGGCGATTAGGTCTTGCAGAGCTTTTTTTGCGATGGTGGCAGTTGCCTCATTACATTCTCCGCACATTGGCTGTAGATATTGGATTTCATTCTTAAGCTGGCGTAAGGACTGGATATCTTGCTCACTAACTGGATCTGGTTTATACTCAGTGCCGCTGGCAAAAGCTAATTGCGGCTGATAAAATTGGTGTAAATAGGCCAACGTAGCTATTCGTGGGGTACCGTCAGAGTTCCTTAATTTCACAAGAAAACTGACAGCACGAAAGCCCTCCGTCCAGTGGGGCTCTACAAGATCTGCTGAGATGGTATTGAAGGGGCATTCAGAGGAGCCTAATCTGCGGATACTATCAGTATACCGATCAGAGGAGCCTAATCTGCGGATACTATCATTATACCGATTCTTGTTGAATGGTCTGGCCTGGTCTGGTCTGGCATTCAGTAATGAATTAATTTGTAATGTCATAAATTTTAATCCTTTTAATGATTGTCCTTAGTTATTTTAACTATATTTTTTTATTTTATCAATTTTTTTGTGCGTTTGATTGATTGTAAGTATCTTAGGGAAATGATTTTTCTCGCTAACAGGACTGATTGGGCAAGGGCCGCTTAATCTTCAGGCCTTTTTTATTTCACGGTTTTTTCTCCTAGCTTTGAATGGGCTTCAAAAGGACAGGCCTCCGCGGATTTCGAGGTTGACGAAGGGAAGAACCCCTTCCCAAATGAGCAAAGCAGCTCCAGGGGCTAGGCCAACATCCCAAAAAGATGTTTTCCCCTCTTTCCCAAATCGGAAAGGAAAATGGACTCCTGGAATGTGAAATGCTCCAATGACCCCTCCTCCATAACTCCAGTAGAAAGAGGATCGTGCTTCTGGTGTCTGATAATAGACGCGAGAAGCCGTGAATGAGAAGATGATCGCTTTCGAGTCCAAAGGACTTGCCGCTATACACGCATCAAAAGCGCTTGTTTGAGCGCGAAAAGAGGTTCCTCCCCCCACAAAAGGGAAGAGCCCATAGATGCCGATATAGGAAGCGAATCCAAACGTTTTATTTCTGTTAGGAAGTGAAGTGAGGGGAAGGTTTTCGGAAGGAGTTGGTAATAGAATCTCCTCCTCTATCGCTTGCAACTGAGTCATTAGGGCAAAGAAAGTGCTGATTGTCAGAATGCATTTTTTCATCGATCACCAAATTAGGTGGTGTAAATTTTATCGAATTATACGGATTGAATCAAGTTTTTCCATTTTAAAGTAAAAATATCTACAGTGTATACTCGTTCCATCAAAATGGCCCAAGCAAGCCGATTGCATGATAAATTATTTGACTCCCAGTAATCTTAGCCTATAAGCCGGATCCCAACCCGCCAGCATTCTTTTAATCCTAATACTTGCTTTCTCGCTTGTATCCGCTTTCAAGAGATTTAACACACATCGTTTCAATAGAGAAAAATTCTCCGCTCCATGTCCTGCACGAATCTTGCTTTTATCTTCGTTGAAGGTTACATCGAGATGCCAATGCAATTTGTTTTCTATCCCCCAATGCAAACGGATAATTTCTCCCATCCGTTCGGCCCCCGACAACAAGCTCGAGATATAGTACCGTCTTTCCATGGCGGTTTTACCTTTTTCATAC
>DAIDIZ010000073.1 GCA_027451585.1 Chlamydiota bacterium | reverse complement strand
GAAACGATGTGTTTTAAATCTCTTGAAAACGGATACAAGCGAGAAAGCAAGTATTAGGATTAAAAGAATGCTGGCGGGTTGGGATCCGGCTTATAGGCTAAGATTACTGGGAGTCAAATAATTTATCATGCAATCGCCCTGTGACCATACCAACCTTCATTACAGGTCTTTTGCCCACTTATGAACAAATTGGCTTCATGGCTCCCGTTATTTTAGGTGCAATGAGAGTCCTTCAATCCTTTCCCGCAGGAGGAGAACTTCCTGGCGCTTTCTGTTATCTCTATGAAAGCGCCCCTCTCAAAAACAGAAGACATATGACGAGTTGGGCAGCAATGGGATATCAAATCGGAGTATTGATCAGTACCATCGAATGCTTTGCTCTCGAACACTTTCTCTCTTATGAAAGCCTCGTTCAATGGGGATGGAGATTATCCTTTTTAGTCGGAGGACTTTGCGGCATCTTGGGACTCCTCCTGCGAAAACGGCTTCATGAAACCCCTGTCTATAAAGAAATGGTCTCTCATGAAAGAGTGGTGAAAGAGCCTCTTTTTGAAGTGATCTGGAAACATAGAAAAGGCATCGGAATAGGGTTTCTTTACTGCGCCTTGAATTCGTCTACTTTCTACCTCATTTCAACGAACTTTCCCACCTACTTCGGGAAGCTAATCGATGGAGCTGCTAACTATAACTTGATGATTACAGCAGGAATTTTACTTATCGCAACGATTCCCTTGCCTTTCTTTGGAGCTCTTGCCGACCGATGGAACAATCAAAAAATGTTGCTTTTTTCTGTGATCGGCATCCTTATTCTGCTCTATCCGCTTTGTCTAGCTATTCAATATGGAATGATTGGTCTCACTATTTTATTCACCATTCTCTTCGTTCTTCTCTTCACTTGCACTTCAGCGCTCGTTCCCTATATCATTACCGATCTCTTCCCAGCTAATGTCCGATTTACCTGTGTTGGGCTTAGTTTCAATATCGTGGATGCGATCATCGGTGGATTTACGCCGTTTGTCGCCCTATTTCTTTTGGAAGCCACAGGAAACTCTTTTTCTTTTATCTGGATCATCATTTTCTCTGCGCTTCTCTCCTTGTCCTCTTATCTCTTTATGAAAGAAAGACATCCGATTCATTAATTCTCCACGAAAGCGAGGTGGGGGATTCGGAGGTCGACAATGCGGGAAGCAAATCGCCCTGAGGCTGGCAAAGTGGCGCCTGCGAGCTGTTTTCGGTAATCCTCAATCATCGTTTTACGCAAGGAGAGAAAGTGATTCATCTGCTGCACATATTGGCTAGGAGAAAGGCGAAGTAGCTTAGGAAACGTACAACAAATCGATCCATTCCCCTGCGGCACCAAAAGATCCTCTTCGGTCTCAAGAACAATCTCTCTTACTCCAAGTGTGGGAGCAAACGCGTTGGATACATCGATCTTTTTGATTCTTAATCCTTCGCGCCAAGAAGACCCTTCTAAGAAATGGAGTATGTCAAAAGCAAGCGATAAATAGGGATTAGATAAAGGGGTTTGCCACAAACCGCCTCGTCTTCCTTGGGCATCGGCCTCTTCACCAAATGAAGGGAGCCCCAAATAAATCTCAGGAAGCTCTTTAGGCGCAAAAAAAGGATAAAGGGGGAAAAGATACCCCTCCTGATCGATAGCCACATTCTCATAATCGCCAAGTCTTGCCACTGGCTTCCTCACGGCGTAATCAATATAGAGAATATGCGGTGGCATTCGTTTGATTTCAGCTTCCGCAATGAGAGGGGATGAAAGGAGTTTTTCTCTCCCATTTGCAATATCAAAGGCATAAAGAGAGATAGGACGATCGATCGAAAGGGAGAGCAGCTCCGCAAGATAAGCTGTCTTTAGAGCTTCTTTCTCTGGACCTGTTTGAATGATCGCAGAAATCCGGTAGGCTGGATCTGTCAGCCTCTCCTTTCTTTCTTTATTCCAAAAAAAATAGAGGCCAAGGGAAGACAGGAGCGTAAAAAGGGAGCTTCCTATTAGCCAAAAAAGAGACTTTCTCATCGACCATTGGACTGAGCTCACTGCCTCCTCCCTCTTTCGAGCATCCGCTCCGCTACATAAGTCACATCCCCTGCTCCTAGAGTAAGACACAAATCACCAGGCTGCAAAATCAAGGCAAGAGTTTCCTCAAGCAATTCTCTTTTTGAAAATATTACCTGCCTCCCTGTCTTCACCTGTATCTCTTTGGCTAATTTTTCAGCAGAAACTCCTTCAATCGGCACTTCAGAAGCCCCATAGATATCGGTCATCACAAGCAGATCTGCCTCTGCAAAGCTCCCGACAAAAGAATTCCAAAGATCGCGTGTACGAGAAAATCGATGGGGTTGAAAAACGACCACCAGTCGCTTCCCCTCCCCTTTCTTCCGGATCGCAGCAAGGGTCACCTGGATTTCGGTTGGATGGTGACCGTAATCATCAAAATAGACAACTCCATCTCGCTCCCCTTTTTTCTCTGTGCGCCGCTTGACTCCTCGAAACGAAAGAAAGGCTCTTCGGATGGCTTCTTCCGGAAGTTCCAATGTGAGGGCCAGACCAAAGACAGCAGATCCATTCAGCACATTGTGCCGCCCAAAGAGAGGCAATCGAATCGCTTCGAACGACCTGCCTTGAAAAGAAAAGGAAAATAGCACTCCCTCTTTATCTTGTTCCCAAGATGAGATCAAAAGATCGCTAGAGGACTGAAAACCATAGGAAAAACCGCGGGGCGCTAAAGAAACAAGGTTCTCATCCTCTTTGCACCAAAAAAGGTGATCTTCCGATTTTGCCTGAGCAAAGAATTGGCGAAAACCGCCCAGAAGAAGATCCTTCGTTTTCCAGTAATCCATGTGCTCTTCTTCACAATTTGTGACAATGGCCCCAAAAGCCGGCGTTCTTAAGAATGAGCCATCACTTTCATCTGCTTCGGCTACAAAATATCTTCCTGATCCAGAATACCCATTCGTTTGTAAAGCTTGCACAATCCCTCCCACCGCAAAAGAGGGGTCCAACTTCGCCTCAAGCAACACTGTGGAAAGAAGGGCTGTCGTCGTCGTTTTCCCATGAGTGCCTGCAATCAGCAGCGGCAATTGTTTCCCAATCAATTGATCGAGAAGCTCGGAGCGATGAAAAAGAGGAATCTGGTGTTCCTTCGCAAAAAGACGCTCAAGATGGCTCTCTCCAATCCCTGAGCTATAAACAACTTGACTTCCCCTCATCTCTTTTTCATTGAGGCGCACCCCTTCCCCCACAAGCGCCGCTGTCAATTCTGTTTCTGTTTTATCGCTCCCCTGAACAAAGGCGCCTCTTTGCAAAAGAATCCGCGCCAACGCGCTCATTCCAATCCCCCCAACGCCAATCAAATGGTACTTGTTCGGTAGCCCCACACTCTCTCTAATCATCCGCGAGAATGGCTTTCTCTCTAAAGACTTGAAATTAATTGCAACATATTGATTGTCAAGGAGATGTAAAATAGACTCCCGCAATACCTCTTGCGTTGCAAACCCTTGCAAGAGCAATAAAGAGCCCACCGAATTTTCTGTAAAAAATCGGCCGTTTTCGACTTGGTGATCGTCCGCAGAAAAGGGAAATGGGATTAAAAGAGCTTTTTTCTGGTAGCGGATGATTTCTCCAATGGTCGAGGCTCCGCTTCGACAAATGACAAGATCTGCAATCAAATAAGCAAGATCCATTCTCGTCTCAAATTCTTTGATCACAGCGGGGATTTTTTTGTATACCGGAAAGGATGCAAAAGTCGGCTTTTTGTCTAAGTCAAAGCTGGATAAATTGTTTGAACTGGACGAGGGTAGGATTGAGGAAATACAACCTTCACCTTGTTCAAGCAATTTATCGACAGCTTTCACGCTGGCCAAAAAGCCGACTTGTGCATCATTTCCGGTATGTACGACCCTCCCCTTTCCTGTGCAATGAATCACCTGCAAATCATCGCGAGACAGCGATTCAAGAGCTTGAGGAATGGCTTCGTTCAAAAATAGAGCCCCTTGAGAGCCCCCAAAAACGAGAATCGTCTTTCGCCCCGGCTCTAAACCGAAATAAGCGTATGCTTCTTCTCGAGAAGCCCTTTGCTTTTTTTTCCCCCAAGGGAGCAAAGAAACGATCTCCTGATTCTTCAGTCCAAGAGGGAACTGGACTGCAACTTTTTCTGCAAAAGGGGCAAAGAATCGATTGACCTTTCCTAAAATCGCGTTCGCTTCAAAAAGGAGGATTTTTTTTCTTAAAACAAGCGCTGCTAAAAGAAGAGGGAAAGTGTGGTAGCTTCCAAAACCGACAACTACATCAGGTGCAAAACGTCGCAATAGAAGCAGACTTTGAAAAAAACCACGGAGAGTCCCGAGAACAAATCGAAGTGGCCTTTTCAATGAAAAAGGACTTGCCTGAATTGATTCAAAGGGGAACTTTTTATGGAAAAACGGGCCTTCTAAACCGTGACCCCCAAATAAAATCTCCGCATCGCTTTCCAATTCTTGCGCTACCGCTTGGGCAGGGAAAAGATGCCCCCCGCTTCCTCCCGCCGCAATCAGAATCTTTTTTTTCATGACTTACCTCTTCGCGGATCGTGCAATATCAAGCAAAATGAAAAAAGCCACCATATTCACCACCAGAGAACTTCCCCCTTGCGAGAAAAAAGGAAGAGTCATTCCCTTACTCGGCAACAGCCCCGATACAACGCCTAGATTTAAAAAAGCTTGCAGCGAGATCAGAAAAGTCAAAATTGAGGCAAGCAAAAAACCACTTAAGGTTTGAGCATGCAAAGCGATAGCGACTCCCGAAAAAGTGAACATAAGATAGACGCTCACAAGACCTAAAATGCCGATAAAACCAAACTCTTCAGCAAAAATGGCCGCAATATAATCGCTTCTCGCTTCGGGTAAATAATTGAGCTTTTGCAAACTCTCTCCGAGCCCGCGCCCCAAAAGTTGACCAGAACCTGCTGCAATTTTTGCCTGATGAGGTTGATGCCCTTTTCCTTTTAAATCCAGCTCGGGATGAAGATAGACCTGAATGCGACTTTGTACATAGGGAAGTCGATAGGCGCCAATGGCTCCAACAGTTGCCAATGCCAATAAAGGAATTGCCCAATAGAGAAATCGAATCCGGGTCAAGAAAAACAAAACAATGAGAAGAGAAAATAAAATAGCCGTCGTTCCGTGATCGGGCTCCGATAGAATAAGACCAATTGGGATCATCAAAAGAACCACTATTTTTAAAAAATCTTTGAGCGCAATAAAAGAGCCCTGTCTTTGGAGATACCAAGAGATGTAGGTCAAAGGCAGAATGATCTTCACACATTCAGAAGGTTGGAAAGAAAACCCAAAAACCGATAGCCATCTGCGACTTCCATTGATCAAATGGCCAACACCAGGGACAAAAATCAAAGCGAGAATAATTGAAATCACAACGAAAAAAACCCCGCTCTTTTTTAAAAGCGACTCATAACCCACCGAATACGCGATCGCGCCTGCGAGAATCCCAAATGCCCCATAGAGCAATTGCTTGAGTAAAGGAATATGAGTGCGGCCGTCTACACAACGATCAAGAATTTCAGCGGAAGTCGTGTTAAAGACCATGAGAAGGCCGAAAGAAAAGAGAAGAGCTACCGCACTGATCAAACAGATCTGCAATCGAGAGGAGGGAAGAGAACGATCGCCCCCCTTTTTCAGCCGGCTAGAGGGAATCGTCATAGTTAGCGGATCCTTAAGCGATCACCCGGCTTGAGCTTGCGAGCTCTCTCCTCATTGAGATTATTCAATTTCAAAAGCTCTTCGACTTTCAGGTGGTTCTTCATCGCAATCCCCCACGGATTATCTCCCACTTTCACAACGTAGTAATTTGCTTCGCCAGCTAAAGCGACCTCATTCGACGGTTTCTGAGATACTGCCAAAGCTCCTTTTTGAGGTTGGGGTAGCTTCAATACCTGTCCCACTTTCAAAAAGCTCCCGGGAAGGCCGTTTAGCTTAACAATCTCTTCAACGGTTGTTTGATTGGCCTTTGCAATCTTATCTAAACTATCCCCCTTCTTCACAACGAATTCGGAAAAAGAGGGATTTCCCTTTGGGGATGAGGATAAGAGAGGTGGGGAACTCGCCACCGCTCCCTCATTTAAAGGGGGTAATTTATGAACAACAGGAACTTCTGTTTTGTGAATAGAAGTAGGTTCGGAAAATTTAGGCGTTTCTTGGACGGGAGGCTGAAACATCACCTTCGTAGGCACAGAAGGTGATGACGAACTCGGCTGCTGTAGCGCTAAATCGGCACTACTCGAAAAAAGAGGTTGAGAAACGGTGTTCCCTACGATTTGCTCAGAGACAACATCGTCCTGCGAGACCAAAGCTGTCACAAAAAGGACCACAAGCAAACTCGCATTGATCATGACAGCAACAAGAATTGTCTTTTTTCGATCCATACTTTGCACGACGCTATCTCGACTTTTGAACATTTCCGGTATATACCGGAAATGATTCAAAAATCGGCTTTTTGGCCAGCGTGAAAGCTGCCGATAAATCGCTTGAACAAGGTGGGGGTAGTATTGAGGAAATACAACCCCCACCTTGTTCAAGCGATTTTCGGCGCTTTGACTTTGCCAAAAAGCCGACTTTTGAACATTTCCGGTATAGCGAGCAAAAAAATAATAAAACGACTTTTTCGGAGTTGCTCGTTCAAAAAATGTACAAAGTCGAGGTTATAGCAAATCCCCATTTATTTAAACAAGCAATTGCTTAAATACATTCCCTCTCTCTTCGAAGTTCGAAAACTGGTCATAACTCGAACAACCTGGCGAAAGAAGAACCGTATCTCCCGCCACAGCTAACTCTTTCGCCCTCTCAACTGCAGAACCAAATCGATCAATTCTCTGAAAGGGAAAGAAAGAACCGATTTCCTTCTCGATTTTTTCTCCCGCAGCTCCATAAGCAATCAAATGCTTGACCTTTCCTCGGAACGCCTCAATCCAGGGCCGATAGGAAGACCCTTTATCTTTCCCTCCGACAATCAATATAAGAGGGCCTTTAAAAGAATTAACAGCATAGATCACCGATTCAATATTCGATGATTTGCTATCATTAAAGTACTGGATCCCCTTCTCTTCTTTCACCCACTCAATGCGGTGGGCAGGTTTCCGAAATGTTTTGAGCGCTTCGTGAAAAAGAGAATCCGAGACCCCGAATTTCCGACAAATAGCCAAAGCTCCCTCGTGATTTTGCCCTTGAAACACCTCACACCCCTCCCATTGGTACCGATGGAAGACTTGCTCGGAGATGACGAGCTTCCCTGTCTTGATTCGTCTTTGAATGCGCCGTTTCGCCATTGCGTATTCTTCCATAGAGGCGTACCGATCAAGGTGATTTTCTGTGATGTTGAGAACCAAACCAAAATCAAGACAACAAGAATCAAGGGATTCTAATTGGAAAGAACTCAATTCAACAACAAGAACCTCCTGAGGATCGGGATTGATTGCATAAAGAGAAAGAGGATCCCCTAAATTACCCAAAGGGCGCGCTTTAATTCCGGCAAAATTCAAGACATGAGCAATCAATAGGGTGGTGGTCGTTTTTCCATTGCTTCCGGTAATACCAATCGCCCGATTCGAAAGAGAGCGAAAGGCAAGTTCAATCTCCCCAATCACTTCAATGCCGCGGGAAAGGGCCTCTTGTACAAGAGGGTGGGTCTGAGGAATCCCAGGCGATAAAACGAGCTGGGAGATCTCCTCCAAATTCGCCTCTTCCTCTGACTGAACCAAAAGTCCTTGCGGAATCAATGGAGATAAAAGAGCCTCTTTTTTTCGATCAACCCCAACCACCACTTCCTTTCTATCAAGTAAAAAAGAAGCAGCAGCCCTTCCACTAATCCCTAATCCAAGTACAAGCTTCATTGGAATTTCAACGATGCAATGGCAATGATCGCAAAGAGAAGGCTGACGATCCAAAATCGAATCACCACCTTCGTCTCTGGCCACCCCTTGTACTCAAAGTGGTGGTGGAGCGGCGCACAGAGAAAAACTCTCTTTTTGTTCCGGTAGCGATAGCTCAAAACCTGAATGATCACTGATAATGCCTCCACGACAAAAATCGCACCAGCAAGAGCGAGCAACACTTCTCTTTTCAATAAGACAGCCGAGACCCCTAAAACTCCACCTAAAGCCAAAGAGCCTGTATCTCCCATAAAAATCTGGGCCGGATACCCATTATACCAAAGAAATCCGAGACACGCTCCAGCAAGCCCCATCAAATAAACCCCGATCTCGCCGCCGCCTTCAATGTACAAAATGTTGAGATAGCGGGCCATATCGATATGGTTCGACACAAAAGCAAAAAGAGCTAACACAAGCGAAACCATCACTAAGCACCCCGCAGCCAAACCATCGAGTCCGTCAGTCAAATTGACAGCATTCGAAGACCCTGTAATGACCAAAATAATCCAAAGAAAAGCGATGATTTTCAAAGCGCCATCAAGAATCAAAACAGGATCTTTGAAGAACGGAAGATAGATCCGCTCCATGTACTCCTCGAGGCTAAGAGTTTCGATCTCAATGATCGGTTTTTTCAGCGATTCAGAGACAACCATTTGCTGTTTTACAACAGGGAAATGGCTTTCTTCAGCCCCTCCCATCACAAGGTTTGTCACGCTAGGGAAAAGTAAATAGAGAGCAAGAAGCGCCGAAAAGGCAATTTGACACCCCATTTTGACTCGAAAACTTACCCCTTTGCTATTTTTGTAACGGAGCTTGAGGTAATCATCGACACCCCCCAAAATGCCTAATACTATTGTTGCCAAAGCTAAGATCCAGGTGAAGACACTGCTCAAATCCATCCAAAGCAAAAGAGAAAAGAGCATTGCAGAGAGAATCAAAATGCCTCCCATTGTAGGAGTATCTTTCTTTTTCCCATGCAACTCAGCGAGAAGAGGGACCTCTTCCAGTGTCCGGATCGTCTGACCGACTTTCCATTCGTAGAGTTTTTTGATGAAATAAGGACCTAAAAAAATTGTGAATAAAAGGCCCGTAATTGCAGCGAAAATCATCCGAGTTGAAAAATAAGAAAAAGCTGAAGGGATTTTCAAATGAAGAACATGTCCTAGATAATAAAGAAGATAAAGAAGCATTATAACCCCTCCAAAATTGTTTCCATTGCAGATGCACGAGACCCCTTGAGAAGAACTACATCCCCCTCTTCAACTAGCTCCTTTAAACGAATGGAAAGGCTTTGATGGTCCAAGAAAAGCTCTGCCGGTTTTTTCCCTTCACGAAACGCAACACAAAGAGGCGCAGCCTCTTCTCCTAGTACGAGAAGATGATCAATGCAATCCTGCGCAAATAATCCAATCTCTCTATGCATTGGCGCCGATAAGGCACCCAATTCTCGCATCGCACCTAAAACAGCCACTCGCTTCCTCCCCGGTTTTGGCTGAGGCAAACTCATTAACGCTGCGCGGAGCGATTCAGGGCTCGCATTATAGGCATCATTGATGATGAAAACACCCTTTTTTTCAACCTTTTCAAAACGCATTTTGGGGATTGTCAGCAGGGAGATTCTCTCCTCAATATCACTCCACTCCACTCCCAATTCGCGAGCCACACAAATAGCTGCGAGAATATTGTGAAGAATGTGTCTTTCTTGGAAAGGGGATAGAAAACGGCAGCCCCTCACGCCCCTCTCATCAACTCTGCAAACACCATCAGCAACCGATAAGAAATAATCAGCTCTTGGATCTTCTAAAGAAAAAGAGGTCATCGGACAATCTAGGTGCAACTGAAAGGAAAGAAAATCGTGATCAACGATGCCCCTTTTTGTCTTCGGATGGGAAAAAATCGCCCCTTTTTCTCTGGCAATATCGGAAATCCCCCCAGAAAACTGTCCAATATGAGATGATCCGATCTTGGTTAATACAGCGACATCCGGAGGCGCAATCGCCACTAAACGAGAAATATCGCCAGGCTCACTCATCCCCATCTCTAAAACCAAAATCTCCTCTTGACCCGTCCGATTCAAAATAGTCAAAGGCAATGTCAATTTGGAGTTCTGACTTAAAGGGTTTTTTCCCACTTGGAATTTCCCTTCTAACAAGGTGGCGATGAACTCTTTAGCCGTCGTTTTACCCACCGATCCAGTCACGGCCACAACGTTCACCTGAGGCGTCTTCTTTAATAGCTCCCGAGCGAGCGTCTGAAGCGCCAGAGGACGATCTTCCACAGGGATGAGGATCAGTCCATAATCGGGCCCTCGATAGTGAGGGGAAACCAGAGCAGCTAAAGCCCCCTTATGTCTCACCTCAGAGAGAAAAACATGACCATCTTGCTTTTGCCCCTCTAGAGCAAAAAAAAGATCCCCTGGAGAAATAGACCTACTATCTATCTGATAACCAAATATTTGAACATCCTCACTCACTCGAATCCCCAAGAACGCGGCCAGAGAATGCAATGATTGATTGCGCATGGATTTTTCTCCTACATATATACCGGAAATGAGTCAAAAGTCGGCGCTTCGGCGCGCTTAAAAATCCGAGTCTTCAGGTTATTTCGGTATACGTTCAGCATATAGAAAATTATGGAAAGGGCAAAAGGATTTTTTTCAAATAAAAAAATATATTGAAAATAAAAACAAAAACATATATAATTAGTATAACAAGACACTTAGCATATAACGTGAGACACAATTACAATGAACAGTATTAATAACCCATTACATAATGTATCTGGACTATTTTCTTCAGGCCTGTCGGTTTTAAAGATCATTCGGAACGTATGCAGCATTGCAAATCAGAGATTCTCCACCCCCATACCAAACCAATCCACACATTCTCTCGCACCGCCCCCACCGGTTGCCGCTGCCGTACAACAAACTGCCTCTGAGTCCAGTGCAAAAAGAGACTCTGCTGTTGTAAACAAGAAGAGCCACTGGTTTCGCCCGATTCTCTCCTGCTTTATCTCTCGATGCTATTTGCGAACTGTTGACTCCACAGCCTACCAACTGTCTCCTCCGCCCCCAGAAACAACACTCAAGACAGGGGCTCTCCCACCCATACCTTCCAGCGCTAAAGGGATTGCCACTCCAGCCGATCCCAAGGGTGCCGCCGTACCTATCACAAAGGACCCGCCCCCCGACACAAAACCTCAGACAGAGGCTCACCTACCCATACCCTCCAGCGCTGAAGGGAGTGCCACTCCAGCCGATCTCGAGGGTGCCGCCGTACTTACCACAGAGGACCCGCTCCCCGACACAGAACCTCAGACAAAGGCTCACCTACCCATACCTTCCAGCGCTAAAGGGATTGCCACTCCAGCCGATCCCAAGAGTGCCTCCGTACCTATCACAATAGAAAGGAGGATTTCGTTAGGATCCCACACATACAAGATTGAAATCTCTGGACCTTCGTCCCTTTCGGAAAGCGATTGGGAATCGATGCTCTGCGCCATTGAGGCCATGATGAAAGATCGGGAGAAAGCAGCCCCCTTACCTCCTTCGTTCTCTCTTATCTTCGATCCTGAGGAGAAAAAAACGAGGATGGAATACAAGGAGAAAGACACGACGTTCGTACAGGACTTACCTACAACAGCCCACGCTCAAGCTCTTCTTCAGTACGCCAAAACAAAAAATATTAGGGAACTGAAAGCGTATCGAACCGCTCCGCCCGTCGATCGTTTAATTGAAAAAGAACCCATCGGATTGGCGAACCCCACAAAAACAGCTTGCCCAATGAATGCCCTGCTGCAAATGGCTATGAGCAATCCCTATATTGCCTCTTTTTTTATGCTGCCTAAGGGTCAAAACCCCTCAAAGATCGATACAGAAAAGTGGATGCAAGATCTTGGATTCGATACAACAATACAGCAAGACCCTTGCGAAATTCTCCAGAAATTGAACGCTCTTCCTGGAGAATGTGTCGCAACGGAAAATCTATATCAATGCGTAAGCCCGACAAATGAAAAAGTGGATGCAAAAGCCCGACAATACAACCTTCAAAAGCTCGAAATACCAAACAATTACTATATCGAAAATGATCCGATATATTCTCACATACAACCAAAACAATGGATTACTCCCATCATTCACATTGCAACTGATAAAGAGGGGAAGATACCTGCAACCTTTGAAAGTGGAATTCAACCAACCCCGTCCATTGAAACAACGACTCCTCAATTCATCAGTGACGGAGTTGACAATGATTCTGGAGAAAGAGTTTTCGAGTTAATAGAACAAAAAATGCAATTCGTAACGCCTCCTCCGTTTTTCGCCGTCAGGGTCGATCGGCACTCCTCGGAAGGAAAAGATGACCGTGAAATGCCCATTGACGAAATGATCACTCTAGAAAAGACCACACCAACTGCAACCAGATACTTTCTCCAAAGCTTTCTGGTTCACAAAGGATCCTCTACAACAAGCGGCCACTATGTTGCGTACTACGTAGCCCGAAAAGGCAACGAGGTTTGCTACTATAAAGCCGATGATGAAAAAGTCTCTGTGATCACAAGATCTGCTTTCGCTGCGGAGGCAAAACGGGCCTATCTTGCCTTCTACAATGAAATCAGTTGACCCCTTTAGAAGCAATCGAGCATAATAGGCCCTTTTCGGTGGCATCGCCAAGTGGTAAGGCAGGGGCCTGCAAAGCCCCCATTCCTCAGTTCGAATCTGAGTGCCACCTATTCCTATATGTTGTATCTCATATCTACACCCATCGGCAATCTTCAAGATATCACAGAAAGAGCCCTTACCTCTCTTCGAGAATGTGATCTAGTCCTTTGCGAAGATACGCGCCGCAGCTCCATTCTCCTTAACCATTTCTCTATCAACAAGCCTCTTCTTTCGTATCATAAATTCAACGAAAAGAGGGAATTAGAGCTCATTCTCGATCGACTTCTACAAGGAGAAAAGATCGCTTTGATTTCTGATGCAGGGACCCCCTGCATCAACGATCCTGGCCTCCTCCTTGTCCAAGAGTGCATTCAAAAAAAGATTCCTTTTACACCCATTCCCGGTCCTTGTAGCTTGGTCCAGGCTTTACTTCTCTCAGGATTTGATACAACCCGATTCCAAGCAATCGGATTTCTTCCCAAAGAGGGACTCTCGTCTGTTTTGCGCAGCGCTCTTCTCTATCCTGGGACCACGCTCGCGCTAGAAAGCCCTTCTCGCATCGAAAAAACTTTAGAAAAAATCGGAGAAATCGATGAGGAACGAAGGGTAGCAATCGCAAGAGAGATGACCAAGACCTTTGAAGAATGTCTTCGGGGAACGCCTCGAGAACTCCTCTCCCATTTTCAGCAAAAGCCTCCTCGAGGCGAAATGGTTCTGATCATCTCTCCCAACGAGACTCTTCCCGACCCCCTTTCGATCGAGGAGTTGATCTGCATGCTCCAAGAATTTCATGGTCTCCCCCTAAAGGAAGCGGTGAAGGTGGCAGCCAGACTAAAAAAGATTCCAAAGCGAGAAGCGTATAAAAAGTCAATTTCCTCGAGAAGGCCTTAAATATTCCAACCTTGCAATCAACTCGGGGCGATACTTACGACAATCTTCTTCCATCTTGGAAAAGGGATAATTTGGGGAAAAATCTAGCTGGTAAATAAGAGCAAGACAAACCAAATGAAAGAAAATCTGATTTTGTTCGAGTTGATTCAAATCATGGAAATTGAGGCCCGCATCCACAGCGGCCTTAACAAAAAGGGGCCGAGAACCGAAAAACTCGAAGAGCGGCAGCGGCATCAAAACAGGACTTTGTTTTCCATGGATCCAATCACGCAAAATCGAATCATTGGTTGGTTTGCCCCTTGCATTCCCCATAGCCGTGGCTATATTCTTCAACATCGAAATAAAAGTGTCTTTGAATTTTCTTTTCCCCGTCCACTCGGCAAAACAACGATCCCAATAAATTTGTAAGAGCCTTCCTTCGACACTGCTTGAATCTAAAGAAACCGAGGGAAGATCCTTTTTCGCAATCAAGTAACATCCTGTAGGAATACCCAATTTTCCCCTCAATCGAGCATTGATCTCCTGAGGATCTCCCTTAGCTAAACTAGGTGGGAGTCGATTCTCAGCATTACTGCTCCGAGAAGAAGGGGTCTCTCTCTCTATGGGACCTATCGCAGTGGATGGGGGAGAACGGGAGGATTGCTCTTCTTGTCCAAATTGTGCTTTTGCAGCAAGACGAAGTCGAATCACCTCTTCCTGGCTGGCAGAAAGTTGTCCAGCAAAGACCTCTTGAATCATTGTCAATCGCTGATTCTTCTCAGTCAATTCTTGAATTACCCGATTTTTTTCCTCGTTAGATCGTTGTAACGTCTCGATTCGGGTCTCTTTCTCGGCAAGTCGGCTTCTTAATAATTCTTGCTCAACCCATGCTCTGTCTTGAGTACATACCAGAGATCCCTGCAATTCCTCGGTTGTGCTATATGCCTCAGAAAGAGCAGATCTCAACTCGATATTCTGGAGCCTCAAACTGACATTTTCCCGAATCAAACGATCATTCTGCTGAAGGTAAGAGACCACAGGCGCATACGGGTCATGCGCAACACGACCAACGGGGTGGGACATTGTTTTCGATTTCCTAAAAAAGAAACCCATTTTATTTCCTATTCAGGTTCATTGCAACCCAATTCTCGCCCCATTTGACAATCGAGAAGACCTCCTGTTAAACTCGGCTCTGTTCATTTTTGCCGGTATGCTCGGGAGAGAGCTTTTGTTATTGAACACCACTCTCGGAGCTGCCCGTTCAAAAAATGTACACAATCGAGTTAAAATCAGTCCTTTTTGATTTGGGAGGTCTTTCATGTCCGCTAAGCAAATTCTTTTTGACGAAGAGGCGAGAAACGCCCTGCGCGACGGGGTTAGAGAGCTCTGTGATGTTGTTTCTATGACTCTTGGGCCTCTAGGGCTCAACGTAGGGTTAGATCTCTCTTTCGGCTCTCCCTCCATTACAAGCGACGGGGCCAGCATCGCCCAGGATGTGGAACTCAAAAATCCTTTCCTCAATATGGGAGTCTTGATGGGAAGAGAAGTGGCCACAAAAATCAAAGAAATCTCGGGCGATGGCACCACAACGGGGATCGTCCTTTTGAATGCCTTAGTCAAACAAGGGCTCAAAAACATCTCGGCGGGAGCCAATCCGCTATCCATCAAAAGAGGGATGGAGAAAGCTCTTGAACAGATCCTCGCCTTCATCGACAAAAAATCTCTTACCATCGCCTCCTTCCAAGACACGAAAAATATTGCCACCGTATCAGCATCGAACAGAAAAGAGATCGGTGAGATCATCGCCACTTGTTTTGAAAAGGCAGGCAAAGAGACGGTCGTTGTTATTGAAGAAGGAAAGGGAACTGAGACGGCGATCGAACTGGTCGAAGGGATGCAAATCGACCGGGGCTACCTCAGCCCTTATTTCGTAACAAATGGGGAAAAGCTTCTTGTGGAAATGGACCACCCGTATGTACTCATCACCGATAAAAAAATCTCTTCTGCTCAAGAAATCTTAGGCCTCCTTCAGCAAACAGCATCCAGTGGAGCGCCTCTTCTGATCATCGCCGAAGATATCGAGGGGGATGCCATTTCCACCCTCGTTGTCAATAAACTCAAAGGGACTCTGAAAGTAGCTGCCATCAAGGCTCCTGCCTTTGGTGATCTCCGAAAAGAGATCCTCGAAGATCTCGCTATCCTTACGCAGGGAGAGGTTGTTTCAGAAGAAAAAGGACTTCTTCTTAAAGAACTTGATAGTCAATCACTTGGGATGGCGGAGAGGGTTGTTATCTCAAGGGAAAAGACAACGATCATCGGGAAAACCGGCAAAAAAGAGGCCCTCGAAAGAAGACTCAAGCAGATCCAAGCGCGAATTGAGACGGCCGGATCTCTCTATGATAAAAAACAACTTCTAGAGAGAAAAGCGAAACTCCAAGGGGGCATTGCTCTGATCCGCGTGGGTGCAATGACCGAGACCGAGATGAAAAAAACAAAGCAACTTTTTGAAGACAGCTTGAACGCTACAAAAGCTGCTTTAGAAGAGGGAATTGTTCCTGGAGGAGGCGTCATGCTTTTCCAAGCCTCCCGAATGCTGCCTCATATGAACCTCCCACCTGAAGAGTTGATCGGCGCGAAAATCGTTTATGCAGCATGCGAAGCCCCCTTCCGACAAATTGTGCAAAACAGCGGCCGTGAGCCCTCTCTCATTCTAGAAGAGGCATTTCAGCAGGGAGCCAATTTTGGATTTAATGCCGAAACAGAACGGGTGGAAGACCTCTTGAAAGCGGGAGTGCAAGACCCTGCGAAAGTAGTCAAAAACAGCTTAATCCATGCTGTTTCAATGGCCGGTGTGATCCTACTCACCGAAAGCCTGATCGCCCCTGAAGAGGAAAAAGCATAACCAAATATCATGGACATGACTTTGCTATTTAAAGGGGCTCTTTTGGGTTTTTCCATTGCGGCCCCCGTTGGCCCCATCGGCGTTTTGTGTATTAGGCGAACACTGCAGTACGGTCGCTTTTCTGGTCTCTTTTCAGGGCTCGGGGCTGCCACAGCAGATACATTGTATGGCCTTTTTGCCGCCTTAAGCCTTACCCTCGTTTCCGATTTTCTCGTTGCCAAACATCTTGTCCTCCACCTGTTGGGAGGGGTCTTTCTCCTCTTTCTCGGAGCGAGAACCTTTTTTGCTGCCCCTTCTTCTACCAATAGCGAAAAAATCTCACACCGATCGCTCCTCTCCGATTTTCTTTCCTCTTTTTTCTTGACCCTCTCCAACCCGATGACCATCTTTTCCTTTGTGGCGATCTTTGCAAGCCTTGGCCTTGTGAATGTTTCTGAAAAATACCTAGATGCTTCTCTATTGGTTTTCGGAATCTTCTTAGGTGCTTGTTTTTGGTGGCTTCTTTTGAGTGAAGGGGTAACTTTTTTTCGAAAAAAGGTGAGCCATCAGGCCATGGGATGGATCAATCGGATTGCAGGACTCATCATCATCACATTCGGCCTCTTTGTCCTCATCTCCTTACTCCACTTTTAAACCCTTATGAAGACAATCGCTGTGATCTGCTCTGATGGGATGGGAGATGCGATCATCCTCCAGATCATCTCTCACCACCTCTGGCAAGCAGGATACCTCGTCACCACCTTCTCGGATCACCTCGCAGACTTTGGGATCTGGCTCTCTTCCTATCAATTTCAAAAACAACCGGAGATCGAAGACATTCCCGAGATCGCATCTCGGTTTGATGCAATTGTCCTGCAACACGATAACTCACTGAAATCAAGAACCTTCCAGTCCCACCACAACTCCGTTTTCACCTTTTATGGGAGCCATGTTCCTTCGAAACATCGACCTCTTTCTTCCTTTGATTATGTCGCCGACCCGACGCAATCCATGGTAGATAATGTGGAAAAGGCGATGCATCAGTGGTTTTCTTTTCAAGGACGCGACAATGGATTAACACCTCCACCAGGACTGATCCACCGAAAATACAGGAAACGGGTCGCTATCCACCCCCATAGCAGCGATCCAAAGCGCAATTGGCCTCTCTCCTCCTTTCAGGCTATCGCCTCCTTCCTCCAACAAGAGGGCTACGAACCGTTTTTCATCACCCACGACCACCAACCAGCCTTTCCCTCCCTTGAGAACTTAGCCTCAGTTCTTTATGAGTCGGGATTTTTTCTCGGTAACGACTCGGGACCCGGCCATCTTGCCTCTTCTCTTCAAATTCCCTCTCTCATCATCGGCAAAGACTTCCATCACCTACAGCTCTGGCGACCAGGATGGTTGCCTCCGATCGTCATCACTCCTCCTCGCCTCGCTACACACTTCAAATGGACAAGAACAAAATGGCAATTATTCATAACAATCAATAAGATAAAAACAACTATTTCAAAATTAATTAGAAATAATAGATAATAAAGAAAAAAGGAGTTTCCATGAAAGACCTTCCGCATCACATGAAGAAACTGAATCGAAGAATTGTCCGATCTGCCCATCGTGAAGAGTTGGCTGAGGAAGAGTACGATCAGGTCATCGCAGCGCCCTCTCCAGCCTCTCCAGTCCAAGTAGCACTCGCTCCCCCTCATCGACCAAAAAGACAGGTGAAGAAACAGGCCAAGGCGAAAGTGAAGAAAGCGAGAAAAGCGAGAACCCCTGCCCCACCGACACCAGAAGAGAGAAACAAAAAAATGGCCAAAAGGGTGCCGATTTTTGATCGTAATAAAGCGAAACCGAAGAAGACGAAAGCGACCCGGAAGAAAACCCCCCGGCTATAATACCTTCTCTCGACTTTGTCCATTTTTTACCGGCATCTCCGAAGCCGCTCGTTCAAAAAATGTACAAAGTCGAGCTTCTATCAAAAATACAACGCAGAGTCGCAAAGAAAAAGATATTTTCAATTTTCTTTGCGGCCCGCGACTCGGTACGATCCGTTGTTGTTCCCCCTTGCTTTGTCTCAATCAACTGTGATAAATTCAGGAGGTCTCTATGCGACTGGCTCAGGTATCCGATTTCCACTTTACAAAGCTCACGATGAACCCGTTTCGACTCTTGTCCAAACGGTCTCTTGGCCATTTAAATTGGATCTTCCGGCGTAAAGACTTATTTTCATCTAAACCCTCTGAATCGCTTCCCTTTCTCTTCCAAGCGCTCAATGTCGATGTGATTCTTTTAGGGGGTGACTTTACCTCCACTTCGATGAAGGAAGAATTTATTCTAGCGAAAAATTTTGTCCTTTCCCTCACAAGACCTTGGATTGCTATTCCAGGGAATCACGACGTTTATACGAAGAGAAGTTTTATCAAGCAAACCTACTACCAACACTTTCAAAATCGAACGCCTGCCCTCTATTCCCTTGCCAAAGAGGGAATGGAGGCTCACAAAATCGATCCTCTTTGGTGGGTGATCGCTCTCGATACCTCGAGACCGACTAACCTCCGTTCTTCTCAAGGTTTTTTCTCCGAGAAACTCGAAGAGAGACTCGATGGATTGCTCTCAGTTATCCCCGATAAAGAAAAGATAATTCTCTTCAATCACTACCCCTTTTTCCCACAAGAAGAAGAGAAACACAGTCTCTTAAGAGGCGAAGCCCTGGAGAAATTGATCCGGCGCCACCCAAAAATCGCTCTCTATTTGCATGGACACACCCATCGTCACGTAGTCGCTGATCTACAAGGAGATGAGCTTCCCATCATTCTCGATAGCGGAAGTTGCGGAGAAACCAAAAGATCGACTTGTAACATCATCGACTTGAATCCATCAGGCTGCAAGGTAACGACATTTCAATACTACGAAGGGATGAACGAGGAAATGGGCCTCTGGAAAGAACAAGAAAAAGAAGAATTTGTATGGAAGAGAAGATAGACTCCTCTCCTTGGTTTGAAGAAGGATTGCGGTTCAAGTGCACCGGGTGTGGAGCCTGCTGTACTGGGTCCCCAGGCTATGTCTATCTCTCCTTGCCCGATCTTGAAAAACTAGCGCAGCACAAGGGATTGACAAATGAAGAATTTGCCCGCCAGTATACTCGCTTGCTCGACGGACAATATGCACTGCTCGATAAATCGGGCTCGTACGACTGTATATTCCTTGAAAATAAGCGGTGCACTGTCTATGAAGTAAGGCCCGTGCAATGCCGTACCTTTCCTTGGTGGCTCCACAATTTAAGAGACCCCAGCGATTGGAAAGAAGCTGCAGAAAGATGCGAAGGGATCAATCATAAAGAAGCTCCCATCGTCTCTTCTCTTGTTATCCAAGAACAATGTCTTACCTATCTCGACAACCTCCTTGAACAAAACTTTACCCTATGAAATTAGACCCAGAAATCCAAAAGCGAATAGACACATGGTTGAGCGGCCCTTACGACGAGGCTACCAAAAATGAGATCCGCCGCCTCATTGATCACGATGTCAACGCGTTGAACGATGCGTTTTTTCAAGACCTTTCTTTCGGGACGGGAGGGATGAGAGGGGTGATGGGGGTTGGGACAAACCGAATGAACCTCTACACCATCCGAAAAGCGACGCAAGGGCTTTGCAACTACTTAAAAAAAGGGGTAAAAGGAACCCTTTCTGCCTTTATTGGCTATGATGTACGACATCACTCTCGAGAATTTGCTGAAGAAACCGCCCGAGTCTTTGCTGGCAATGGAATTCGGGTCTTTCTTTCGAAAGAGATCTGTCCCACCCCGCTCGTCTCCTTTGGTTGCCGCCATTTTAGCTGCCAAACTGCGGTCATGATCACCGCTTCTCATAATCCCCCTGAATACAACGGCTATAAAGTCTACTGGAGCGACGGAGGCCAAATTGTCCCACCCCATGATCAGGGAATCATGGATGAGGTCAGTTCTGTAACAACTCCGATTCATCTCGCAGACATCCATTCTCCCCTGATTCATTCAGTAGGACGGGAGCTCGATGAAGCCTATCTTTCTCACTTGAAGAGCTCCCAACTCGTTGAAAAAGGGGCTGAGATCCATCTTCTCTACACACCCCTCCATGGTACCGGGATTCGCATTCTTCCCCAAGCGCTCGCCTCCTGGGGCTATCATCACTTAAAACTTGTCGAAGAGCAAAGCACTCCCGATGGAAATTTCCCCAACGCCCCTTCTCCCAATCCCGAAGAGAAAAAAAGTCTTCTTCTCGGGATGAAACAGCTCACCAAAGAACAGGGAGATCTTTTGATCGCAACCGATCCCGATGCCGACCGGGTGGGAGTGGTCGAGCGAGGTCAAGAACCACTCACCGGCAACCAGATCGGCTGTTTACTTCTTCACCACATCTGCGAAGAACTCTCGCAGCAGAAAAGATTCCCCAAAAATGGAACCTTCATCAAGACAATTGTGACAAGTGAACTCTTTCGAAAAATCGCCCTCTCCTATGGAGGAATTTGTCTGGATGTTCTGACTGGATTTAAATACATCGGAGAAAAAATCCACCTCTTTGAAAAGGAAAATGGGGAGCATCACTACCTTTTTGGAGCGGAAGAATCGTACGGCTACCTCTTTGGGACTTTTGTCCGCGATAAGGATGCGATTTCAACTGCCTGTCTCATAGCTGAAATGGCCTCCTCTCTCAAAAAAAAGAAAAAAACATTGCAAGATCAACTTCTTTTTCTTTACCAAACATATGGAATTCACCGCGAAAAACTGGTCAATATTACATTTCCCAATAGTGCGGAAGGACTCTCCCATATGGGACGTCTGATGGACCAGCTCCGGAGAGATCCTCCTAAAGCCATCCAAAACAAGCAAGTGACAAAGATCGAAGATTACGCACACGGTCTCCAAGGACTTCCCCCTTCCAACGTACTCCGTTTTTGGTTAGAAGATGAAACGAAGATTGTGCTCCGCCCCTCTGGAACTGAACCGAAACTCAAACTCTATCTCGAGGTTGTAGGTGAAGAGATCGACACACTCGACCAGAAGCTCTCTTCGATTGCAGAAGAGATGAAACTTCTATCATTTAGCAGAAAAAATCTTTAACTCGACTTTGTACATTTTTTGCCGGCATCTCCGGAGGGTGCGTTCAAAAAATGTACAAAGTCGAGTTTAATGTAGAGCTCCCATGTGACGGGGTGGGCTTTGAAGTCCATATTGCATCAATAGGGACGAAAAAGGATCTTCAAAAGACGCCCGTCAGATGGGGCTCTCTATACTCGTTCCACCCCAAAGATTATTTTCTCTTCGGATATTTGACCCGAATATGGTGAGAGAGCAGAAGTGTTTTGACAAGGGCCTGTTTAATCAATTTTAGGTCTTCGAAGTTCAGCTCACAATCATCAAACTGCCCGTCTTCTGCTTTTTCTGTAATGATGTGTTGAACCACTTCTAAAAGAGCTGCTTCGGTAGGGCTCTCTACAGAGCGAGAGGCAGCTTCCACGCTATCGCAAATCATGATGATCGCAGACTCTTTTGTTCGAGGTTTTGGGCCTGGGTAGCGGAAATCGCTTTCTTGAACAAGATCCTTATTGCCCCCTTTCAGTTCCAATTCCTTTCTATAGAAATAGTAGACAAGAGTAGTTCCGTGGTGCTCTTTGATGATATCGATAAACGAATCGGGGAGCCGATATTTTTTCGCAATTTCAACCCCATCGATCACGTGATAGATGATCACCTGCGCTGATTCGGTAGGAGTGAGCAGCTGATGCATATTCACTAAACTCTGCTGATTTTCAGTGTAAAATTGCGGGTTATTCATTTTGCCGATGTCGTGATAGAGGGTGGCAGCCCGGCAAAACAGTCCGTTAGCACCGATTGAGCGAGCGCACGTTTCTGCGAGATTTCCCAAGACCAAAGAGTGTTGGTAGGTACCCGGAACAGAAGCTGCAAATTCACGGAGTAAATCACTATTTGGATCCATGTACTCAACTAAACTCATGTCGGTCAAAATCCCGAACATCGTCTCAAAAGCGGGGATAAGTCCCGTCACAAGAACAGCCGTGACAATCAAGAAAATAAAAGAAGCCCCCACATCAGTGAGAAGTGAATTTGTCCACAAGCGGTGTTCACTCAGAGAGAAAGAATAGAGGACAGGAAGAGCGCTAAAGGCCGACTTCAGACAGACTCCAAAAATTTCTTTACGACGCCGGATTCCCTGACAGCAGATGATGATCACAATGGAGGTGACGAGATTCAAAATCAAAAAGCGACTGTGATCGACTGCGAGGCTCACCGATAAGATGATCGACAAGAAAGTGGCTGCAAAAAGAGCCGTTCTCGGAGAAAGAAGGATACAGATCAAAATGGTTGCAAACGGGGCTAAGATCGGATAACGAACCTCCCCGATGACCGTCGAAGAGCTTTTCAGGAGGACGTATTCGGTAAATTTTGCGATGAGAAGAGTGACAATGATGATGCAAACAAATAAAGCGATCTGCCTGAGCGACCGGATGAAGTCGGGCTGACTAATGCGGAAGTAAAGGGCGCTGATCGTCACAAAGATGAGAGAGATGAGAAGGCTGGCAACGACGCTCAAAGGATCATAGAGCCTACGACCTTCCGAAATGGCCTGTTTCATCGCCTGCATCATCACCAGATGGCGGGAGGAGATTTTTTCTCCCTGATCAACGAGTCGAGTTCCGGCCAATACTTTTGTAAATTTTTCTGGGACAGTCTTGGCGATAGCCGTGCGAAGAGCATGTTCAAGCGGGACATCTTCAACAAGACGCCACTGCGTTTCTTGGAACTGTTTCAGGACGAAATCGATTGTTTCTCGATGGAAAAGGTCACTTCTCGCGATTGCATGAGAGATCTTCGACCAAAATTCAGGAGGAAGAGAAGTTTGCGTCTCCCCATCATCAGGGAGGAACTCGAAATAGGCAAAATCGGGCAGAGCCAGCGTGCGGATTCTCTGAATGGTCCTTGGATCGGTGAACCGAGCTTCGATGAGAAGCGTTTCGATCTCATCTGCCGCTTTGTACATCTCTTCAAAAGTGCTACTCGGCGCCAACACCCGCCACTGCTTGCTGTGGATCAGCAAATCTTCCAGGTGATAGCGAGACGACCGGATCTCCTTGTCATCGATTTGATAGACCTTCCCAATATCCTGCATCGCCTGCTGGCGCAAGATGAGAGTCGTTTCATCATCTGGGAACTCAAAATCGACCTGAGCCACGATGTAACGGCCAGCGGTTGCATTGAGTTCCAAGACCTCAAAACGAACCTCTCGGAAGTGAAGGAAGAGGGCAAGACAGATGAAACAGACCACCCCCACCAGGATTCTCCATCCCCGCGAGTTTGAGCCAAGCCACGCGCGCCAGCCATCTGGGAAAAGATCTCTTTTCATGCTTCCGTTTATACCATGCTCCGCTTAAAATGCCAAATGTGCTAGCTTGAGTTGCAGAATATGAAGAAGTACCTTGTTTTAGCGAGAAAGTACCGTCCTCAGCGATTTTCCGAAGTAGTCGGGCAAGAAGCGATTGTCACTACCCTCAAAAATGCCCTTCGGTTCGAGAAAGTCGCCCATGCTTACCTCTTTTGCGGATCAAGAGGGACCGGAAAAACAACTCTTGCCCGCCTCTTTGCCAAGGCTCTAAATTGTGAAAATCTCTCAACGGATTGCGAACCTTGTAATTCCTGTCCCTCTTGCTGCGAAATCATGAACGGCCAATCTCTTGACGTAATGGAGATCGATGGAGCCTCAAATCGAGGGATCGACGACATCCGAGCCATCAACGACACCGTTGGGTACGCCCCCACCTCTGGACGCTATAAGATCTACATCATCGACGAAGTGCACATGCTCACCAAGGAAGCCTTCAACGCCCTCCTCAAAACACTGGAAGAGCCCCCAGAAAAAGCCAAATTTTTCTTTGCCACGACCGAACCCCACAAAATTCTTCCGACCATCATCAGCAGGTGCCAACGATTTGATTTAAACCGCATTCTCCCCTCTCAAATCGTAGCTAAGCTCGAAGAAATCGCCAAAGATCTCTCCCGGACATTTGAAGTGGAGGCGCTCCAAAAAATAGCTGAGTTGTCCGACGGGGCTATGCGCGATGCCCAATCCCTTTTTGACCAGATCCTTTGCTTTATCGAAGGGACCATTACTTTGGGGGCAGTAAACCAAGTCTTTGGCCTTATTTCCCAAGACCATTTTTTTTCTCTTGATCAAGCCTTTTCCGAATACCGCCTTGGCTACGCCTTTGAGCTCGTAGAGACCCTCTTTCAAGCAGGCAAAGACCTCACCCACTTTTTCAGCCAGCTCATCGAACACTACCGACTCATTGCCGTTGTAAAAACTCTCGGCGAAGGGGCTCTTCCTCCTAGCGCCACCATCTACCAGCAAACAGCCCGCCACTACACCCAGGCCCAAAGTCTTTACATACTCGAATACCTGATCCAAGCTGAGGCAACCCTTTCCAAAACCCTCTCTCCCCGCATTTTTGTCGAAGGGACCTTGCTTCATATCCTCCGGAGCAAACACAGAATTCCAGTCGAAGTGCTCGTTCGGCGCCTTTCAGAGCTAGAAACCGCTTGGAAAGGACAGATCCCCGAGCTCAGCGCCCCTCCGAAAAAATCAGTGCCAGAATCGACAGTCCTTCTTCCTGTGGAGCACGTCCAAGAAATGCAACCCAGGCCCCCCCTTCAAAAAATGGACCCTGCATCAAGCGTTCCTCCCCCAGCTAAACTCACAAAAGAGAGCCAACCGACCCCTCTTACGCAAAACATCCCTTCCGAACCCGTAACGCTTCCCTTACCTGAACCTATTAAAGACATCAAACACAGAAGTCATTACGATACATTGATGCGATTTGCAGCAGTAGAACTTGAAGGATCTTTAAGGAGTTAAAAAATATGGGAAGCGGATTTTCCAAAATGAAAAAGCAAGCGCGGATGATGCAACAACAAGTCGATCAAATGCGCAATTCTATGCAAAGCACACGAGTAGAGGGACTAGCTGGCAACGGTCTTGTCAAAGTCATCTTGAACGGAGAAAAAGAACTCAAAAACATTTCGATTAACCCCGAATGTCTGTCTGACGTAGAAGCCCTCCAAGATCTCATTATCGCTGCTTACGAAGATGCAACGAAGAAAGTGGGGGAGGAAAGCCCATTTCCCCCACAGTTTTAGTTGATCAAGGATATTTAAACTGTGCGTCGAGCAAATTGAGATTGACGATCCCATTGACAGGAGCCCCAGCCCAGTTAATTGCATCTGTTCCTTGATATAAATCGACCTGGAAACCGCCTGAGGCTGGATAAGTCAGAGTGACACCAGGAAGCGCTCCGGAAAAACCGGAAGCCACAGCAAATGTCTGAAAGGAGGTTGGCGTACTCAGGGTTTGCGTATCCAGCCAATTGTTAGAGGCACTTCCTGACCCCAAAGCACTCCCCACGGTATAAGTCGCGAGGGTGATGTAGACGGTCCTTCCTGTATTATTGGTCACGGTAGCCGCAATTGTTCCTCCTGGAGAGACTGAACTGGTGATCTTTCCTGTAATGCCTGGCAGACCTGCTTGAATTGAGGACTGGACCTTGGAAACTGGGGTAGGAGCGATCGCAATAAGGGGAAGAGGAAAGCTCGAGGAGATCGGTTGCGTGGTAATGGCAGAAGTTAGCTGAGTCGTTCCTACCTGCGAGTGACTTCCCACGTTGATGATATTGAGCTGAGCATTCCCATCGAGTGTAGTGTAAAGCAACTTTCCGCTCGGATCTGCAGTAATCGCCACACTATTTGCTGAACCAGGAGCAGTAAAATTTGAAACCAAATTAAGAGAACCACTCGGCACGGAAAAATAACCGAGAACGCTAGCCGCGTTTGAAGTGACATAGGCAGTGCTTCCTGCAAATGCAATCTGCCACCCTCCACTCGAGCCAAGAGAGGTCGTGCTGATTGGAGTACTCGGTTGACCACCGCTAAGAGGCGAGCTCACATCGATTTCGTAAATGTTTGAGGGGCCTGGCTTCCCTGTCAGGTAGTAAAGAAAATTTGTATTAGGAGCAATAGCAATTTGCCCAATAAACGACAGGCTTGAAACACCATTCAAAGTAAAAGTTGTTGGTGCAGACGATCCCCCTAAAAAAGGAGCAATAGGAACCTGGGCAACAATCGCACTTCCCGCATTAGATGAAGCTACAAACAAAGTGGAATTATTGCAGCATATACTATGGACACTATTAACATTTGTCATTATTAGCTGAGCAGTGATCATATTGGATGAGACAGTGATCTGGGATATAACAGCCTGACTAGTACCACCACCATTATTATCTGACAGGTAAATATATAGGCCATCGAGGCTTGCGACAATCGCCACGGGTTGGTTGAGAGTATAAGAGTTCGGAAGGACTTGGGTCACTGCATAATTCACCGCATTGATCTGGTAGACTCGATAGGGGCTGGTAGAGGTGATCACATAGGCATACTGTCCATTTGGCGTAACAGCAACTCCAGTTAGGACGTCACTAGTAAAGGCCGAAGGTGGAATATTCGCTACGAGATTGACCCCTCCCCCTGCCCCTGGGTTAGGGCTCGCTGTGGCCGTCGTGTTCAACTCGGGGAGTATATTTAACACTGATACGCCACCAGAGGCATTATTATTCACCACAAAAGCATTCAGACTTTGAGCCACTTGGGCTGAAAGAAAAAAACAAGGCCAGCAGACAAAGATCCACCAGAACAGAGAGGATAACTGAGATAGACGATGACTCACAAGAACTCCATTTTAAAAAGATGAAGACTATACTTCGACTTTGTACGTTTTTTGCCGCCATCTCCCGAAAGAGCGTTCATGCTTTTATTGTTTTTTGCTCGTTAACGGGGACTTCGCAGCCACTAACTCGCAAAAAAATAACAATCCCATCTATCAAAAATAATCTTTAGTTTAGAACCCTATCTGACGGGCGTCTTTTGATGAGGTGGATCCAATCGATTGGGTCCACCTCACACCTCGTCATATGGAAGCTCTACAATAAGGACTTTTTAAGGACTTTTTTCTGATAAACAGTATAAAATCACTGAACGACTCCCTCAGATCTGCTCGTTTAAAAAATGTACGCAGACGAGTATAAAGAAAAAATTGAAAAAAATCAATTCGCGCTAAGGATATTTATACTGTGCGTCGAGCAAATTGAGATTGACAATCCCATTGACAGGAGCCGCGGCCCAGTTGACAGGATCGGTTCCTTGATATAAGTCGAGCTGGAAACCGCCTGAGGCGGGATAAGTCAGAGTGACAGCTGGAAGGGCTCCAGAAAAACCGGAAGCCACAGCAAATGTCTGAAAAGACGTTGGCGTGCTTAATGTTTGCGTACTGAGCCAATTGCTCGAAGCACTGCCTGACCCCAAAGAGCTCCCCACGGTATAAGTCGCGAGGGTGATGTAGACGGTACTTCCTGTATTATTGGTCACAGTAGCCGCAATTGTTCCTCCTGGAGAGACTGAACTGGTGATCTTTCCTGTGATGCCCGGGAGACCTAACTGAGTTGCTGACTGGATCTTGGAAATTGGGGTAGGGGCGATCGCAATGAGGGAACTGGGACTGGCTGAGGTAAGGGTTTGGCCAGTAATCGAAGATGTAAGGAAGGTTTTCCCTACTTCAGAGACACTCTCCGCGTTGATAATATTGAGCTGATTACTCGAAGTGAATGTAACGTAAAGCAATTTTCCACTCGAATCCGCAGCAATCGCCACAGGTGGGCTCGGATTAGAGAGACCTGAAACCAGAGGAACTAAAGTAAGACTAGTAGACGCTGACACGGGAAAAGGGAAATAACCAATGCTGGTGTTGTTATTGGAAGTGACATAAGCGTTACTTCCGGCAAATGCAATCTGCCATCCTCCACTACCAGAGCCGAGTACTGATGTGTTTATAGTACTATTAGTTATTGGGATAGTGACCGGAATGGGACCGCTCACGTCGACTTGGAAAATACTCTGTATTCCACTTAAATACTGCGCTGTTAAGTAATAGAGAAAATTAGTACCAGGACCAATAGCGATTTGCCCGATATTACCCACACCCGTAAAAGCGCCTATATCACCGGTATAGCCAGATGGCGATAAAGGTGAGCGGGGGAACTGACTAAGTCGCCACTTCGATCCACCTCCTGTATCAATTGAAGATAAAAAAACATAAGAACTATTACAGCAGATAGAGTTGGTGTGAGAGATTCCTGTTGCGATTTGGGTGGTGAAGGTATTGGACGAAACGGTAATTTCGGTCACAAGACCATTCAGATCTGAGATGTACATGTGTTGGCTATCGGGACTCGCAACAATCCCAACCGGAGGATTTGCGAGAGCACTAAAACTTCCTAGTGACACTTGCGTCACTGCATAATTCTGCGCATTAATCTGGTAGATCCGATAGGGGGTATTACTGGTGATCACATAGGCGTACTGTCCATTCGGCGTAACAGCAACTCCACTGGGGACGTCCGAATTAGGGACCGAAATAGTCGCTGCGAGATTAACCCCACCCCCTGTCCCCGAACCAGAGGTCGCTGTAACTGTCATATTCAATTCTGGGAGTATATTCAATACAAATACAACTCCAGGGGTAGCATTATTCACCACAAACGCATTCAGGCTTTGCGCCACCTGGGCCAAAAGAAAAAAATGAGGGAAGAAAACAAGGAACCAACAGAACAAAGGAGGCAGAAGACTTTTCACAACAACTCCATTAGGAAGGCAGAAATGCTAAGAAAAAAAATTGACAAAAGTCAATCACAGATTCATTTCACGATAAATATTGCTTGAGTTCGGCTGATGAAGGTTGGTTGAGAGCTCCTTCAGCTAGCTTACACGAATCGGCAAGGCTCCACTTGCGTACGGTGTGTTTCGCTAAAGGAATATGACGAGCCGCAACGGAAAAATCGGAAATACCAAACCCGAGAAGAACGGGAATCATCAGCGGATCTGCAGCAATTTCCCCACACACAATGACTGGTTTTTGTGCTGCATAGGCGTGAGAAACAACAAGGCGAATCAACCGCAATACGCTCGGATGGCTTGAAAAATAGAGGTCCGAAGTATTCGGATTGGATCGATCGGCCGCTAAAACGTATTGCACTAAGTCGTTAGTCCCAATCGATAGAAAATCGGCTTCTTGTGCAATCAAATCACTCATGAGAGCAGCCGAGGGGACTTCGATCATGCACCCAACGGGGATATTTTCTGCAACGGCTCTTCCCTCTTGTTGCAAAAGAGGGCGGATACGTTCGATTTCGCTTCGAACAAACCGGAGTTCGGAAAGATCAGAGACCATCGGGATCAAAAGATGGATCTGCCCAAATGCACTCGCCCTGAGGATGGCTCTGAGCTGCGACTCTAAAATCTGAGGGAAACGCATCAAAAAGCGAATCGCCCGACAGCCAAGAGCGGGATTGAGCTCAGACCCAATGCTCGCAAAATAGACAGCTTCTGCGCTATCTGGAGTCACATCCATTTTCTTATCGCCTCCCAAATCAAAAATCCGAATGACGAGGGGATTCCCCTTCAGAGCTTTGGCCATTTTTTTGTAAATCTGAAATTGCTCTTCTTCAGAAGGAAATACTTTTTTGGCTAAACAAAGATATTCAGAACGAAATAAACCTATTCCAGAAGCCCCGTTTTGCAAAATAGAATCGACCTCTTTGGGATTTTCGAGATTAGCAAAAATACGAACAGGATGCCCGTCACTCGTCTCTGCGCTCAGTTTTTTTTCTTTCTCAAATAAATCATCTTGGATTTGGAATAGATCTTGGAGTTCTCGGTATTTCTTGAGTGTGGAGCGAGAGGGGTTGATGATCACAAGTCCTTGAGCTCCATCAACAATCAGTGATTGAGGAAGGGTATATTTAAATCGTTTGAGATCAATATTGGCAACATAGGGAATCCCTTTAGCTCGGGCGATGATCGCCGCGTGAGAGGTGACGCCACCTGCCGCCGTCACAAAGGCGCTCACAAACGAGGCGTTGGCTTCAACAGTTTCTGACGGGACTAAATCATGAGCAAGAATAATTGTGTTTTGCGGCACCTCGGTCATTTTCATCCGTTGAGCGGGGCGCAGGTGGGTCAAAATTCGACGAGAAATATCGATGATATCCCGAATTCTCTCTTGAAAATAGGGGTCCTTTAAGGAACTAAACCTCTTCTTGAACTCCTCAATGAGATCGTGAAAGATCGATTCGGTATTTTGATGTGTTTCTCGGATCTTTTGCTCAATATCATGGGTGATCAGAGGGTCTTTCATCATTTCAAGATGTGCCCCCAAAATCGCTTTCACTTCAGGAGAGCTTTGGACAAGAGAAATTTGTTGCAGGTGTTCTAGTTCTTCTCGGCTCTTTTCTAAAGCTTCTTGAAAACGAGAGATCTCTTGTTCAATCTCTTTTTGAGGGAGAATCTCCCTTGTCCATTCCTCTTCCGTCCCAGAAAAAAAAAGGGGGTACCCAATTCCAATCCCTTTGCTGATCGGAATACCTCGGATGATCACTTCTTCATCGGGTCCCATGGGTTTCTCCAAACTCCGTTTCAAAGGCATGGATCAATTGGGCCATCGTTACTTCAGCGTCTTCTCCTTCGACAATGATCTCGATTTGGGTGTTTCTCTGAGCTGCTAACATAAGAAGACTCATAATGCTCCGCGCATTCACTGTCTCATTTTTGTAGACAAAAAAAACAGAGGATTTTCTCGGCTGGAGCAATTTGACAATGGTTGCAGCAGGACGTGTGTGCAATCCCAAGGGATTTTTGACTTTTACTTTAGAGGTGATTTTCATGCACTCCCCTCTTTTTTTCTTTTCTTTGGATCGTTTCGAGAAGCTTAATGTTAAACTCTTTTGCTGAATTATACCCCATGTCCTTTAACCGGTGATTCAAAGCGATGGTCTCTAAAAGCAACACCACATCACGTCCCGGTTTCACTGGCAAAATATGGTAAGGAACGGGAATCCCAAGCACATCGATGAATTTCTCATCCAATCCCACTCTATCGTAAAAATGGTCATCGTCCCAAGGTTCTAATTTCACGATCACATCGATTCCTTTATCAGGACGAACGCAAACCGCCCCGTAGAGATGAGCTACATTGATGATCCCAATCCCTCGAATCTCCATCAAGTGACGAGTCAGTTCTGGCCCAGATCCACTTAAATAAGAACCCTCTTTCTTCTTCACCCGAACCACATCATCTGAAATCAATCGATGTCCTCGCTCAATAAGCCCTAATGCAGCTTCACTTTTCCCCACAGAGGACTCCCCTTGGATGAGAAGCCCTATTCCAAACACTTCGACTAAAGATCCGTGCAAGGTGACATTCGGAGAAAATTCCTCAAAAAGAAGAAAATTGATCTTCCCAAGTAAATTCGTCGCGGTCAATTTCGCCTGGAACAGCGGAATTTTTTTCTCTTCACAAATGGCAGTGAGTTCTTTAGGCGGACGAAATCCTCTTGCGATGATCACTGCAGGGGTGGCCGCTGTAAGAATCAACCGCAATCTCTCGCTCCGCACATCAGAACTGAGTTCTTTCAAATACTCAACTTCTTGCTTTCCAATGACTAAAATACGAGAAAAAACAAACCCTTTGAGATACCCTGTTAAACTTAAACCAGGACGATGAACCTCTGCGCGATGAATACGACGAGAGAGCCCCCCTTTCCCAGCGAAAAGAGAAAGGCCTAAATACTTCCCATGCTGCTCGTAAAAATCCCTGACTAAGTACATCGCTAATCCAAATCGGAATTGTTCATTCCTTCAATATATACGGCAAGCCATTCTAAAAAACTCGGGAAAGCTTTTTCTTCCATCCATCGATTCCGTCTCATCACATTAGAGATCGTTTCGTTCAGGCCAGAAAGGTAGACATTGCCCATTTCCCAAGTCGGATACCACTCCGAGAAAAAACATTGGAAGGAATTCATCCCAAATTCTTCATAAAAAGGGATGAGGGTGTCAGGATCGATTTCCTTCCCTTCAATGGAAATTTCTTTCTTGCGACTAAGCAAAATATCGGCCACCTCTTCTTTTGCAAAGGGGATTTCCTCAATTGACAACAACCCCATTTCAGAGAGTTTACCAAATCCATTGTGAAGCCGCAGAAAGGAGAGATAGTCGCTTGGAAGACTTTGACTTACTTCTTGCTTAAAACACCGGATATCTTCTTCTGTAGCGGGAGGTAATCCTCGAAAAAAGGATCGATCTTCTTTCAGGCTATAGACCATCTCCACTTGATATTCCAACTCTCTTTTGAACACAACAACGGAAATGTCGACAATCTGAGAAAAAAAATGAAGGAAGGAGGGGTATACTTTAGGATGAAAGGGTAGGCGAGCTAACCATGCATCAGTCACAAACTCGATTCTTTCTTCGGGGAGAACTCTCGACAGTTCAAACCACCCCCTTGGAAGCTCTGGCACTTTCTCTGACAATGTTTCCCATTTGAGATGAGGGGACTCATTGAGGATCACTACCTCTTGGATGCCAAAATCGCCTCCCACCCCGTAAAACTTTTGCGCGAGAAAATTCACAGAAAACCACTCCGATGCAAAAATCATACAAATCTTTGACTCATATTGCAATCTCTTCGTTTTTTTGACGCTTTGAACTCGTTTGAATTACCAATTTTAAACGGAGCGTGGTATACATGAAACAAATAGGGAGTGTTCATGAGAGGGATGAAAGTGGTGATCCTCGGAGGAGGATTTGCAGGAATCAACGCAGCGAAAGCATTGGGCAATTCGAAATTTGATGTATGGGTGATTGACAAAACCAACCACCACCTGTTTCAGCCTCTGCTCTACCAAGTGGCAAGCGCCGCCCTTTCTTCTGGGGATATTGCCATTCCTATCCGAGAAATTTTAAGCCCCTATGAAAACATCACTGTTCTCATGGGAGAAGTGACAAACATCGATAAAGAGCAAAAAAAGATTGCACTTCAAAATGGAGATGAAATCACCTACGACTACTTGATTGTTGCTTTAGGAGCTCGTCATTCCTACTTTAATCACCCTGAATGGGAAAAATACGCCCCCGGATTAAAAACGATTCCTGATGCGCTTAAAATCCGAGAAAGGATTTTGATGTCGTTTGAAATAGCTGAACGGTGCGATCGGATTTCGGAGGCCTCCCAATACCTTAATTTTGTCATCATCGGAGGAGGGCCAACTGGAGTCGAAATGGCTGGTGCCATCGCCGAGATTGCCTACGAAACAATGTTGAAAAATTTCCGGAGAATCGACACGACAAAAACCAAGATCTACTTGATCGAGGGATCTCCCCATATTCTTCCCGTCTATCCCGAAAAACTCACCACCAAAGCAAGAAAATATCTCGAACGATTTGGCGTCCAGGTGATGACAGGCAAAAGGGTAACAGAGATCACTAAAGAAGGGGTCTATGTTGAAGGGACTTTTATCCCAACAAAAAACATCTTGTGGGCAGCCGGGAACCAAGCCTCCCCCATCCTCAAATCGCTCGACACTCCTCTTGACAGGCAAGGAAGAGCGATCGTCGACCCAGACTTAAGCCTTCCCAATCATCCCGAGATTTTTGTCTTAGGCGATGCTGCCTGCGCAATGGACAAAAAAGGAAGTCCTCTTCCAGGACTTGCTCCCGTTGCCGTACAGCAAGGGCGGTACGTGGCACAAATCCTCCGTAAGCGGTTAGATAAAAAGGATCGCCCCCCCTTTCGCTACTTTGACAAAGGATCGATGGCAACGGTTGGCAAAACCAAAGCAATCGGGATGTTTGGTTCCATCCAATTTAGCGGCTTCATCGCCTGGCTCGCCTGGTGTTTTGTCCATATTTTTTACTTGATTGGTTTCCGTAATCGGCTCATCGTATTAACCCAATGGCTCTTTTCCTATTTCTCCACACAACGTGGCGCGCGGTTAATCAATCAGTCGATCGATCAAGAGTTGTCCAAGCACTCTACAGAAAAATAAGAAGGGAGGGGTCGCTTTTTCAATCGAGAATCGATCTCTTCTTTCTTCACAACCCAGCGCTCGAACTTTCGCTTACCCTCCTCATCGGAACGAGCGCATCCCCCGCCCTTCTCTTTTGGGGCCTCTTTCTTCTTTTGCGAAAAAAGATCCCCTATCTCGTTTTGCTCATCGGATCTTTTTTCTACAGCGCTTACCTCCAAATCCCCTCCCTTCCCGACCAAAAAGTGACCGCCCTTTTTTCTCCCGCCTCTTTACAACCCCATCAAACTCCCTTTCAAAAAGGGCTCGTCTATAAAGGAACCCTATCCAATCACTCTTTCACACTTCCTTGCTCTATCTATCTCAAAAAACTCGGCCCCTCTCGCCCCCTTGCCAACACCGATTACATTATAAGGGGGGATCTCCAACAAAGGGCTCCGCACGAATATGTCGTGAAAGTTGAGGAATGGCATAAAATCGAAAAGAGCTTTAGTCTTGCCGAAACGAGGTACCAACTCAAAGAGGCCTTTCGACGCCTTCTCTCTTCCAAGATCCCATCTAAAAAAGCGCACGCTTTTCTCTCCTCTCTTTCCACAGGAGACATCGAAGATCGCTCCCTTCGCTACGAACTCGGACGTCTAGGGCTCCAACACATTCTCGCCATTTCCGGCTTCCATTTTGCCATTTTACTCTCTTTTCTCAGTCTGACACTCCAACTCTTTCTCTCGAAGAGAAACAAAATTTTCCTCCTGTTTTGCGCCATGACCTTCTACTACCTCTTTGTCGGACCATCCGCCGCCATCGGCAGAAGTTATCTCACCGCCATTTTCTATCTCCTCGGCAAGCTCATCAATCGCCCCACATCAGGACTTAATCTCTTAGGATGCGCCATGGGGGCAGAAGTTCTGACCAATCCACTTATTTCAAGCGACATAGGATTCCAGCTCAGTTTCTTAAGCTGTTTTGCCATCCTTCTTTTATTTCCATGGGTAGAAGAGAAGGTGGAATGGCTACTTCCGAAAAGAAAGAAAAGCGAACGACTTGCACTCTCATTGCGAGATAAACAAGGGTATCTGCTCGCTACATTTTTACGACAGTCATTGAGCCTTACCTTCGCAGTGAACCTCTTGCTTTGGCCCCTTTTGCTCTTCCATTTCCACCAATTTCCCCTCTTGGGTTTTCTCTACAACCTCTTTTTCCCCTTTTGTGTCGGGATCTCCCTGTTTCTCCTTCTCTCATCGCTTATTTTCCACCTTCTCTTTCCCCCTCTCGCAGCGCTCTTCTATTGGATGACGAGTGGATGGACCCAATTCTTACTTGAACTCACCTCCTATCCACCCCTACCGCTGGCATTCACCATTGAGACAAACGCAATCTCTTCTGTTTTCGTGATCATCTACATCGCAGCGATCGCCCTTTGGCAAATCGGGACGCATCACAAGATAGAGTCCCATCTGACGAGCGGAGCTCTACACTAAAGATTTTTCCCTTTACGCAAGACCTCAGATTTTCGTATTCTCCTCCTCGATGTTTTGGTTGTTTTTTTTTCTCCCCCTCGCATCTCTCTTTTCTGTGGACTACGCTGAGTACCTCGAATCCCATTTTAAAAAGGCGCTAGGCAAATCGAGTCTCCACCAAATCAGAAACGTCGATTTTATCTACACGATCAACCTCGATAAACGACCCAAAAAATTCCAAGCCTGCGTTGACGCCTTGAAACCTTACAACATCCATCCGTACCGTTTTTCTGCTGTGAACGGATGGGAGCTATCCTCCGAATCAATCAGCTCTCTCGGTATCCCTTATACTCTCGGGATGCCAACCGATCTCTGGGGCACTTTTTATGTAGACAACGATCTCAACATCCTGCACCACGAATTGATGCATGAAGAAGGAAAACATTACTACTCCCATTGCATGTCAAGAGGAGCGATTGGGATCATCTTAAGTCATCTCTCCGTCTTACAAGACGCCTACGACTCTGGCTTTGAAACCATCTGGGTGATGGAAGACGACATCGCCATCATCCAAAATCCCCACCTCATCTCCGATCGCATTGAGGAGCTTGACGCCCTCGTCGGCTCTCGCAATTGGGATATTCTCTTCACCGATCGGGACACAAAAAACGATGCGGGCGAATATGTCCCTTGCCAAGCTTATGCCAAAAGGGCCAACTTTGTCCCCGCAAATCCGGAACGCTTCTTCAAACGATCGGAAGTCTCTGCCCATTTTGCAAAAATCGGTGCCCGTTACGGGGCCTACTCAATGATTGTCCGTAGATCGGGAATGGAGAAAATCTTGCACTTTTTCAAAACATTTCGCCTCTTCCTCCCCTATGATATGGACTTCTTTCTCATCAACAACATTCAGCTCTATAGCGTCATCGGCGACATCGTCTCCTTCGAGCCAGGATCTCCCAGCGACAATAGCCAGCCCAACTATTGACAAATAGAACCTCCATCCGCTAGAATTTTGCATCTATTTTTGTGGCGATCGTAGCTCAGTTGGTTAGAGCGTTGGATTGTGGATCCAAATGTCGCGGGTTCAAGTCCCGTCGTTCGCCCATTTTCATTCCAGGGTCATGACTTACTTAGAAGCCCTTATCCTTGGGGTCATTCAGGGGATTACCGAATTTTTCCCGGTCAGCTCGTCCGCCCATCTCCGTATTTTCAAAAAACTCCTTTCCATTCCAGACGGCGAACATCTCCTCTATTTTGATCTTCTCTGTCATGCAGGCACCTGGCTTGCCCTCCTGATTTACCTGAGAAAAGAGGTGCTCAAAATCCTTCAAAACAGACAGGAGATTGCTCTTTTTACCTTAGCCTTGCTTCCTCTAATCCCCGCCTATTTTTTCTTAAAACCGATTCGGATTGCCCTCTCAGAACCCATTTATCTGGGCTTCTTCCTCTTTGTCACAGCAGCCTTTCTCTTCCAAGCTTCCCGCGTCCAGAAAAAAGAAGAAGAAAGAACTTTCAAAAAAGCGCTCTTGATCGGAATGTCCCAAGCGCTTGCACTCATCCCTGGGATTTCGCGGAGCGGATCCACCATTGCAACGGCCCGCTTATGTGGTTGGAGCTTCATCGAAGGGGCCAAGTTCTCTTTTCTTCTTGCTCTTCCAACTATTTTGGGAGGAGAATGTCTTGAGACAATTAAACTTCTTTCCTCTCACGAATGGCCCCCTCTTGTATGGCCTTGCTATGCAATTGCTTTTGTTTCTTCTTTCGGGGTTGGCCTTTTTTCTGTACAAGCAGTATTCTGGGTTTATAAAAGAGATTTAATCCGCCCTCTTGCCTGGTACTGTATCGGGGTAGGGCTCCTTACCCTTGCGATATTCCATGGCTAAAAAAGGAAAAGAAAAGAAAAAACCATTAAGTCCAGAGATTCGATCGACTCTCTATATTGTTCCAGCGATTCTCCTCTACTTCTCTTTGTATAGCTTTTCCTTTTTACACCCCTCCGACAACTGGCTTGGTTATGTAGGCTACATTCTAGCGGTTGGCTTTACCTATCTCTTTGGTCTTGCTTCCTACCTCATCCCCACTTATCTTCTCTGGCTTGGAATCCGAGCTCTTTATCAAAAAAAGGGTCTCATTCCGATCTCCGATCACCTCTGTTTTTTTCTTCTACTCATATCGAGTTCGATGCTCCTCACAGTGGTTGCAGCGAGTTACCCCGAAATCGGCAGAATGTGGGAAGGGGCAATCATCTCTGAATCGGTCACCTTTTTCCGCCCCTATATGCAAACGGTGATTCGTTACAATTTGGGAGGAGTCCCCTTCTATTTTCTCTTTTCCGACCTTCCCCTCTTCCCTCTAGAAAAAGTCCTCAATCCAACCGGTTGCTCTCTTATTTTTTCCTCATTTGCTCTCGTCTCATTTCTCCTGATCACGCGAGTGGAGCTCTGGACCCTTTTGCAGAAAGGGATGAAAGGATTTTCAATTCTTGCTAAGGGACTCTACACACTCTGGCTCAAAAAGCCCAAATCCCCTCTTTATGAACCTCCTCGCGCAGTGAAAATCAACCAAGAGAAAAAACTAGCAGAGCTCATCGCACCCAAAATCAAAGCCTCTCAAGAGAAGAGAGAACCCCCTCCCCCCAAAAAAGAAAAAGAAGTGATTGCAGTTCCGATAAAAAGCCTAGCCACCGTCGAAAGCGGTTCCTATAAAATCCCATCTGCTTCCCTGCTCTCTAATTCGATCCAGAAAACCGATCAGCCGACCTTAAAAAAAGACCTGATCCAACAAGCAGCGATTCTCGAAGAGACGCTCAAAAGTTTTGGAATTGAAGCCAAAGTAGGAGAGATCAACAGCGGACCTACCATCACTTCCTTTGAAGTCCACCCTTCCGTTGGCGTAAAAGTACAAAAAATCAAGGCACTTGAGAACGATATCGCACTTAATATGGAAGCCAAATCGATCCGGATCGTTGCTCCCATTCCTGGGAAAGCCGCAGTTGGCGTCGAAGTGCCAGCCATCCACCCCCAGGAGGTCAATTTTAAAGAGATGCTCCTTCACTATCAACAAAAAGGGAAAAAGCTTTCGATCCCCGTCCTTCTGGGAAAAGCGATCAATGGCGATTGGGTCTTTTCCGACCTTGCCAAAATGCCCCACCTTCTCATTGCAGGGGCGACAGGTTCTGGGAAATCGGTCTGCGTCAATACCATTGTGATGTCGATTTTGATGAACGCAAGTCCCGAAGAAGTAAAACTGCTTATGATCGATCCAAAAAAAGTGGAACTCACCCAATATTCTCGCCTGCCACACATGATCGCTCCAGTGATCACCGAGCCTCATGGAGCCTACGCAGCGCTTCAATGGCTCGTAAAAGAGATGCAAATACGCTATGAGATCTTAAAACAATTGGGTCTGCGCAATATTTCGGCTTTTAACGTTCGAAAAATCAATAAAGAACTCGAAAACTCCCTTTCGATTCCCATACCAGCTCATATGCCATTTATTGTCGCCATGGTTGATGAATTTGCCGACTTGATGATGGTTTCAAGCGCTGACCTAGAAACGCCGATCGCCCGGATCGCCCAAATGGCAAGAGCCGTTGGGATCCACCTTATTTTGGCCACCCAACGCCCCTCGAGAGAAGTGATCACCGGGATCATCAAGGCGAATATCCCGACCCGCATCTCGTTTAAAGTAGCAAGCCGAGTGAACTCCCAGATCATTCTCGATGAAGTAGGAGCCGAGAGCTTGCTCGGTAACGGAGATCTCCTTTTTCTTCCCCCGGGCTCGTCGCAACTCATCCGAGCGCAAGGAGCCTACATCAGCGACGAGGATATCAACCAAGTCGTTCGATTTCTCAACAGCCAAGGCGAGCCCCAATATCTCATCCCCTCCTTTGATTCGCTCCGCTCTCTCGATCTGCCCGATAACGACGAGCCGAAAGGACAAGATTCTCTCTATGACCAAGCACTCCAGATCGTGCTCGCATCGAAAAGCGCCTCAACCACCTATTTGCAAAGAAAACTCAAAATCGGGTATGCCAGAGCTGCAGGACTTATGGACGAGTTAGAGGCCAATGGGGTTATTAGCGCCCAAGAGGGAGCCAAACCACGCCGCGTTCTCTCCTTGCAAAACACCAACCTCCCTCCAGTAGAGGATATCGAGAGTGACATCGATCTATAAACTGATTCCCCTTCTCCTTTTTTTGCACCTCCACGCATCGACCCTCTCGACCCTTTATGCCCGCCTTGATCCCACCTCAGTTTCCCAGCACCTCGCCTTTTATGAACTCTATCCAGAAACAACCGAAGGCAAACTCGCACTCAAAACAGCCTGGGAACTCTTAAAAGGAGACAGAACCGATTACGATCCGAAACCCCTACTTCCCACCCTTGACCTCCAACCGATGATTTCTCTTGTCAATCGCTCGAGTCAAGAGCAAACCCCGACCCTCAATGAAAGCCAAATAGCCCTTATTGAAAAACTGGGAAGTGCGCTTGCAAACCGGCGCCTTGGAGGATTTGGGATGTGGGACCAAACAGAAATTCTCAAACTCCCCTCAGATCAAATCGATCTCGCAAGAACTCTTCTCATCGCCGAATTGGGACCTGAAGAAAAAAGAAAAATCCAGAGCTACGAATCAACTATCGATCTCATGGCTCTTCAAATCCTCGCCCGTCTGCCCCTCAATGCGACGCCCAAAGAAAAAATACGAGCCATCAACGATTATATCTTTTCAGAAATGCGCTTCCGTTTTCCTCCCCACTCCCTCCACGCCAAAGACATCGATCTCTACACCTTTCTCCCCTCCGTTCTCGATAGTAGGAAAGGAGTCTGCCTAGGCGTCTCCATTCTCTATTTAAGCCTGGCCCAAAGGATCAACCTCGCTCTCGAACCCATTACACCCCCAGGACACATCTACGTCCGCCACGTGGAAGAAAATGGGAACATCATCAATATTGAAACAACCGCCCGCGGGATCGACCTCCCCTCCGAACTGTTCCTCGGAATCGAGACCAAATCACTCCAAAAAAGAGACCTCAAGGAGGTCATTGGCCTCGCTTTCATGAATCAAGCCGCTGTCAGCTGGCAAAAAGGGGATCCTTACACCGCCGTTAAACTCTATGAAAAAGCGCGCCCCTTTCTCGGCGATGATTACCTCCTCAACCTATTCCTCGGTTTTAACTACCTCTTTGTCGGGAGAGAAAAAGAGGGAAAAGAGCTGCTCCAAAAAGTGAGAGGAGTGATCCCTCCCCATGCGATCTGCCCCGATACTGTTTCTGAAGACCTCCTGGAAGGGAGAACTGACGCAGAAGGGATTCAAGCCATCTATTCAGAGGTCAACGAGAATCGCAACTCAATCCTCGCCAAAAGAGAGCGCATCGAAAAGACCCTAAAAATCCACCCCCGTTTCCGGCAAGGGCTCATCCATCTCGCCATCACATATCTCCAACTCGGAAGAGAAAAAGAGGCCATCCCGATCCTC
>DAIDIZ010000072.1 GCA_027451585.1 Chlamydiota bacterium | reverse complement strand
TCTTCTTCTAAAATTTCTTTGCGGCTGACAACCACATTGCCGCGCTTCTTGTTCAGCTTGATGACGCGCACTTCCAGCGTCTGGCCGATGTAGCTTTCCAGAACCTTTATCCCCGGCGGATTCGTTAGGTGCTCGGTATATCGATTCCCGTCCTCCTCTCAACCCAAACGAGCTAATCTCGCTTGGACAGATAGTCCAGGAAAACAATCTTCAAGAGCACCAAGAAAAAATACGGGCTCTGTGGAACCGGACATATGGGCCTGCAGTGACTCGCATCCCAGAAGGGAGGAGGGGTCCTTTTCTCTCTAAGTTAGAGCGGTGCTTCATAGGGATTCGTTCTTTTTCTCAGAGTCCAACTCCGACGCCTTCGGCAAGTTGTCTTTCTCCCAGTACCTCTCCGCTGTCTGCGGGAGTTGAGCTTAGAAGTGGAACTGCAAGCCCCCGGTCAGCCCGTGCATCATCAAATTCCCCCGGGGTAACTCGATAAAGGCAAGTAAACTGGCTGCTCCCCAAAAGTATTGCATGTCATATCCAAGTTCAAGATCAAGGGACTTTCTTTTGTCTATCGGATAGCTCCACTTAGCACCTAACCATATCTCCATTTGGGGAATGATGTTGGTCACTTTTTGTGTCCCTTTTACTGAGGTGTTGGGCAAAGGAAGATTGCCTGAGCTTGCAAGATCGGTGTAGATCACTTGAGAATAGAGTTTGCCGCATAAAAGGCTCCAGGAAGAGCTGAAGGAAAAGGTCCATTGTTTGGGAAGAGTCAACTTCAGGGGGATGGAAAATTGGGGGCCCAGGCTCCAAAAAAAATTCTTCATCCTTTGCTTAAGAAAAATCTGCTCATCTAACGCTATCAGGGGGTCCTTGTAGAAAACACACCATTCTTGGCTCGGATAGAGCCCTTTTAGGCCTATCCCGGGGGTCATGGAAAGATGGGGCGAAAGGGCCCAATTTTCTGCGAAAAGAACTTCTAAGGACTGAAAATGGATTTCCCAGGTTGACTCGACTTCTCTTGCTTTCGCTTGCATCTGGCCAGAAAGGATCATGTAGAATTCGGGATCGGGGTTTTTAGAGAGGCGAAACGATTGGGCATGGAGGAGTGTGTAGGAGAGCTTAAGTAAACTGTTGTCATAGGAAAGGGGATATGTATAAGAGGCTCTAAATCCTGGCGCATAGGTGCTTTTCTGATTGATCCAAACAAGAGAGGAAAGTCCCGATGAGTTCACTCCATTGGCTTTGATGGAGGAAATTAGGTTGTCTTGGATTACTTGCCAATAAAGGGCGGCAAGGGAAATGATCTGCGAGTCCTTTATTTCTGGAGAGATTGGAATGGGTGATGTTTCCGAAGGGGAACTTTCGAATAGGGGAGAGGGGCCGTATGCTGAAAATGATTCAGATTTGGTTGGCGCGAAAGCTGCCAATAAATCGCTTGAACAGGGTGGCGAGGAAGGACGCCCCCTACTTTGTTCAGGCGATTTGTTCAGCTTTGGCGCAGCCAAGTCGATATAAGGAAAATTCTTGGGTAAAAAGGCTGTCGCAAAACTCAATGGTTGTTGTTGCTGGAGATGATCTCGACGGATTTTCTGCCCCATGCAATCGGGAGTCAAGGCGAGGCTTTCTCTGGATGTTTCCTTCGGTTTGACCGCAGAACGAGAGTTGAAGAGGAGCACCATACCAATAAGAATAAGAGAGGCTCCCCACAGGTATGGCGGCTTTCTCATGGAAGCGAGGTTGGATAAGAAGGCTTGCAATAGGTCTCTTTCACTTTCATTAGCGTGAAGAGGGCGATCAGAAGAAAGAAGGGCAATGTGAGAAATGCTGTCTGATAGGCTTCGATAGAAAAGATTCGGGCCCCATTTTGGATCGATCCATCCCAATAGGAGTCGAGAATTTTCCCAGCTAATGGATCGGAGATCGCTCCAAATAGGGCATCAAAGGCGTTCATAAATCCAATAGCCGTCGCAGCCAAGATCGGAGGGCTGATTTCGCGGATCATTGTAAAGCAAAGGAGAAAGCTGCTGATCGAAAATCCAAATAAAAAGAGGAGAATGAGGAGGATCGGTAGAGAGAATCCAGGAACGTAGATGATAAAAGAAATGGTGATGAGGGCAAGAATTGTCCCCGCGTACATGACTCCTTTTCTCTTTCCCATTCGATCTGAGAAAAACCCAAAAACAGGGGCGCCAGAAGCAAATCCAATAAAAATCAAAGAGATAGCTTGGGCTGCCACATTGCCTGAAAGGTGATAACTCTCAGAAAGAAAAGAGGCTCCCCAAAGACCCCCAAAGACCATCACGGGGGCAAAAGCAAATCCGCTGTAAAGAGAAAGCCACCACGATTGAGAGGATTTGAGGATTTCTTTGAGGCTTTTCATGAGAGAGATTTTGGGGGATGTAAGGGTTCTTTCGATTGTATGGGAGGGGGCCTTATCCCGAACAACAAACCAGAAGAGGAGGGCGAGGACCAGTCCGGCAATTCCAATCGTCTCCATGGCAAACCGCCATTCAAAATGGGTAATGAATGCTGACAGGGGGGCTTGTCCTCCCACGGCACCGAGCATGGCGATCGTCATCATGAGCCCCGCCATGACAGCAAAGTGGCGGAACGGAAACCAGTTAGCGGTTAGTTTCAAGCAGTTAATCGCAGCAAATGCAGCTCCAGCTCCAATGAGAAATCGACCGAGCTCTGCAGTCCATAGGTGATGAGAGGCTGAAAAGAGGATGCTCCCCAAAGCGCAGACGGAAATGGCAATGGTCGTCGTTTTTCTGGGGCCGAATCGATCGAGAAGATATCCGGCGGGAATCTGGAGGAGGAGGTAGGCGTAAAAGTAGGATGCGGCCAGGTTACCGAGCTCAACTCCGTTGATCTCAAAGGTGCTCATCAACGTCGCGGTCATGACGCTTGGGGACACCTCTAGAGCGTATTTGTAGAACATGAAAAGGGCGCTTAAGAGCCAGACAGCCCAGGCTCGAACAGGATAGGAGAAGGATATATCAGATTTCTTCATGGCATCAGGATTATAGGTTTTTTGATTTAGAAAATCAAATCAATTTTTCTAAGGTTTTTATCCATAGAAGGGCTTCCTTCCCCATTACTTGGATGATGATTCCCCAGGCGGCTGCAAGTAATGCGATACCAACCCACGATTTGAGGGGTATGCCTAAAAAGACGATTTGAACTTGGGGTGCCATTCGATTGGCGATCCCTAAAAACATATCAGTTAAGAGAATCCCGATGAGGGGTGGGGCGCAGAGTTGTAGGCAGAGATTAAACATTTTCTGTACACACAGGAAGACAAAGGTCCAAAAGGGAGTGTGCAGAGAAAAGAATTGAGAATTGATCCAGCTGCTGGCAGGAAAAATTTCATAGGACGTGGCAACTCCTTCAAAAAAATAAAAGGGGCCTCCGAGGGAGAAAAAAAGGGCGATCAGGACGTAGTTATACAAAAGGCCGATCGATCCGGTTTGGCTTCTCGTCGTAGGGTCGGTCACCTGAAGTGAGGAGGCTCCTCGTTGAAAATCGATTAAACTTCCTGACATTTGGGCGATGTAAAAGGGAGCTGAGGAGAGAAAAGCGATGATGAAACCGATGATGAGTTCCTTGAGGCAAAGACCGATAAAGGGCATTGCAAGGGGTATGTTTTCGTGAGTATTGAAGAGGTTCTGAGGCAAAAAGATCGCGGTGAGCGCCACAGCAAACATCATGCGGATTGCCATGGGCACGTTTTGGGATCCTAAAAAGGGGACGAGGGCTAAAATGGGAAGCAATCTTGCGAGGGTAAGAAAGAAAAGAGAGAGGACGGTGGTTGGGTCGAGATGTGGCAATGAGAGGAGTAGAGACAGGTAGTTGTCTGTGGCTTGGACCGCATTCATGCTGCGCTATATTTTTGGATCGCTGTGAAAATGGTATTGGTATACTGGAGCACTTGAGCTCCGAGCCAACCGCTTAGAAAGATAATAGTGAAAACTACAGCAAATAGTTTTACCGTAAACGAGAGGGTCTGTTCTTGGATTTGCGTTGCTGCTTGAAAGATGGCGACAAGGAGACCTAAAATCATGCTCACGATGATGGGAGGTCCCGAGAGAATGAGGATCAGGATCAGAGCTTCATAGGTGAGTGCGTAAATTTCATTCGCAAACATGGGGTCCTACTTAAATGAAATGGCAAGCCCTTGGATGAGCAAACTCCACCCGTCGATCAGGACGAGCAGAAGAAGTTTGATCGGAAGGGCGATAGTCAGTGGAGAGAGCATCATCATTCCCATTGCAAGGAGGATATTCGATACGACGAGGTCGATGACGAAAAAGGGAAGATAGATCAACACGCCAATTTCAAATGCGGTTTTTAACTGACTCGTAATAAACGAGGGGATTAAGATAATGAAATCATTTTGTTTGAGCTCTCCTTTATAGGGTTCAGGGAAAAGGCGGTAGGCGAGTTTATAGAAACTCATGAGGTGTTTTTGTGAGCTATTTCTTTCGAGAAACCCTTTAAGAGGTTCTTTTGCTTTGTCGACGACATTGATGATGAAAGTAGCGGCTTCAGAGGAGAGCACGGTCTGGGGCGCTTGGGTTTTGATCACATCTTCCGATGCCTTGTACATCGCAAGTCCTGTGGGAAACATCACATAGATCGTAATAAGAAGAGCGATCCCGTTGATGACTTGATTGGGAGGTGTTTGCTGGACGCCAAGAGCTTGACGCAGCAAAGAGAGAACAACGACGATTTTCATGAACGAGGTGAGCAGCATGATCGCAAATGGGAGAAGTGCGAGACCTGCGAGAACGGCAAGCTTGGTTACCATGCTCGGGTTGACGCTTTCGGTTGCAGCTATTTGTGCGAGAAGAGGAAGAATGTACATGAAGACCTCGGGGGCATTTCCGATTGTAGAGGAGATCTGATTTACCGACAATCAGTGTTTGAATGAGGCGAATGCCGACTCGAGCGCGCGCCACTGGTTTTCGAGTTGCGCATTGATGATTCCTGCTTCGGTTTCGATTATGCATCCCCCTTTTTCAATATCGGAACGCTCTTGGATGGAAAGACTTTCAAGATGTTCAAATGCTTCTTTTAAAAGTCCTTTTTTCTCTTCGATCATGGGAAGATCTTCTCGGTTCACATAGAGAATGATCTTCTTGTGTTGTGTGATCGGTTTGATCGCTGTGAGAATGATATCGGCGATCCTTTCAGGGTGGAGGGAAATTTCTTCTCCGACGATTTTTTTTGCCGCAATTAAAGAAAGAGAAAGGATGTTTTCTTGGAGGTCGTTTCTTAAATTTTTGATGGCTCGATCAAGAGAGAGAACGTGTTGATTCAAAGAGGCCAGGCCTTCACTTACTCCCTCTTGGAATCCCTCTTCTTTCTTTTTTTCTCTCTCGATTTCCATTTCGTCTTGTAGATCTTTCCTTTCTTCCTCGATGGTTGCAAGAAGATCTTCTACTGAAAGCAGTTTTGAAAACTCTTCGGCTGAGATCGATTTTTTCCCAGGAGAAAGGTGGATTTCTTTATTTGAAAGGAGGGAAAATAATTTTGTCATAGGATTTCTTCGAGTTGTTTGGCAAGCCATTGAGCCACGGCTACCGATTTTTCTGTTTTGGAAAATTTTTCGAGAGACTTCCCTCTCCCAATATCGAGCTGATGGCAGACGTACCAAATCAAATCGGGATCTTCCTGAGCTAGCGCTGAGCCTAAACGAGCAAGTCCCACCCGATGCAGGATTTGTCGAAGAGCTTTTTTCGTTCCCTCCCAATTCTCTAAAGAAATTTTCGTTGTGAGGTAAGGTTCTTTATGTCCTAAGATTGTTTTGAGAAACTTTTGTTCTCTTTCGGAAAGGGCGCTGTAGATTTTTTTGAGGACTTTCGTGTCGACGATCTGTTTTAGAGTAGCGGATAGATCGTAAAGAGCCAGAAGGTCGATTAACTCCGTGAGCTGTGTTTTCTCGATCTGGAGCAGGGCGTTGAGAGGAGACGGAGGCAGGTGATCAATGGGAAGTCTCTCTTCTCCGATCACTTGCTGGAACGCCAACGCTTTTAAAAAAGAGGTGCAGCTTTGGCTTAACCGATCAGTGATGGGTGTAATTTTGCATGTTTTAGCTAAATTTTTTTGGGCATGAGAGGGGAAGATCTTTATTATAATTCTTTGGTCGTGAGATGGATAGGATTCTAGAAGGGGGATCAGCCATGACCAGTGGATGTGTGCGAAGAGAGGCTCTGGGTGGGTTTCTCTTAGGTGGATTTGTGGAAGGGTATTGAGGATGTTTTGTTCGCTTGGGGGAAGAAAGCGGAGGAGGAGATCTCTTTTTTCTGGAGGGCATTGATGGAGAAAGGCGTTCAAAGCAAGCCTTTTGCGTCTGTCCACCGTAGCTCCTTATGGGGTCGTTTTAGTATTGTTCTCGGCCTCTTCTTCTTTTCGTTTTCTCCACAAGGGATAAAAGGTGTAAAGGCCCCATCCAATCGCTCCTAAAAGCAGAGAGATTAAAATGAGGAAAGAGAAGAAGAGGATACGAAACCGAAGAAGGGAGCTTTTTGTGAGGACAAGGCCCCAAATGCTCACGTAGGTTTGGTCAAGCATCGAGTTTCCAACGGGTTCTCCAGAAAGCGAGAGGTTCACATCGGTAAATCGAGAGCGGTCAGAGATCACAGTCACATTGTCATAATCAAGGTTACTTACGCTTGCGGACATGAGTCGTTTGATTTTGATCTCCATGTGATTGTTGGGATCGTCTAAAACACCTTGGTGCTTCACGTAAACTGCGGCTGTGACTTTTGGCTGTATAGCGCCAGGGAGGCCGGCTGTCTCTGAAGAGGGGAACGAAATTTGGACATCCGCATCGATTACACCGTCAATTTTTCGGATGGTGTTTTGGAGCTCTTCTGCAAGTCCCGCTTGGTACCGAATCGTCTCTTCTCGATCTGACGACATGAGTCCCGATTTGGCAAAGAGTTCGAGAAGATTGGTTCCCATGCGGCGAGGAAGGCCTACTTTGTTGAGGATCGACATCGCATCGACGGAGCGCTCTGAAGAGACCATGATATTGTAAAGCGTCGGAGCATTCGCAGAGGTCAGCTCGCTTGTTGCTCCTTGAACTTTTTGTGCGGCAATCCCCTTGGAAGCGAGATAGACGATGATCTCGTTAGCCTCCTTTTCATCGATATTGGTGACAATCGACATGTTGCTCTCGCAGCTGGTCAGTAGCAAAAGAGCAAGAAAAGAAAAGAGAAGGGAAAAGAATCTATTCATGGGCACGCACCTATACCCCTTATAGCATGAGGAGATTTCCTAATGCAAGCATAGTTCGACTAGTCGAGAAGCAAGGGTCTGGATGGTGTCGATGATCGGCACGTTGAGTCTCAGCGGGAATTTTTCATGAAGAATGGGCAGTTCGGTACAGGCGAGGACGACTCCATCACAAGTGCTCTTTTGGACTATTTGTTGGAGGTGAAGTCTTTGGGTTTCTTCTACTTTGCCTGAGGCGATTTCTCGGATGATTCGATCGATCCCGCTTGATCCCCTTCGGTCGGATAGAAAGGATTCAATTTCGGGTAGAGGTTTTGGTGAACGGTTGCTCTTGCACTCAAGATCAGCGGTCTTTTTAGGAAGGCTGAGGCTTGGATGGATTCCTCCACAAGATGGACAAATCCTTTGGGGAGAGAGGAGGAATGTTTTCATTGCGATCAAACGTATAACTGATCAAGACAATTTGGGGAAAGTCCGCGTAGTCACAGGCTTGGAATTTTTTCTGACACACTTGCAAAATCGATTGGTAGGGAAAGGAACTCGCCATCGGACCTGCACCACCTACAATCCCAATGACTTGCTTAAATTACATAGAAATCGGCATCAGGCAAGTAGTACGCCGCACCGGGTGGCGCAGTATATGACCGTATTGATGACATTTTCTTCCGTACAATCTTTAATGCAAGGATCGGTTGATGGATCCTTGCTTGCTGTCACTCCAATTGCAAAAATAATTGGAATTGCAATGACTGCGAAGGTTTGCATTTGCTTGAACGAAGGAAGGTTAATTTGGGGAAGTAAACTTGATAGGGTAACGCTACTCATTTAAGATGTCCTCTAATAAAAAGCAATTGTATAAGAATAGAATTTTTTATGCAATATAAATGTTTTTTGATAGATGATGTATATTTGTTCCACTCTAAAGATGCCCAAAGCAAACCGAATTTTATTGATCCCAATTTTTTATTGGAAATTTGATGCTTTAAATCAGAGGGGGGTCTCCACAATGGAGGCGAGAATTCTTGTGTTGCCGGCCTGTAAGACTTTGAGCATTTCGTCGCCTGTCCGATTGTCAAGAGGTGTCCGCTGGTCTTCTCCATAAACAATAACGGATTTCCGAGAGAAATCAACCCCGAAAGAGCTCGCGAGTTCTGTGCGGATGGCGTTTCTGAAAGCCTCCAGGGAGTCTGTTCGATTGATGGAGATTCTTATCGGTGTCCTATACCCAGCGAGAGGGACGATACAATCGACGTTCACTGCATTCATGTTGTTGCAGTGTATCAAGAGTTTTTTTGAGGATCAATTCCGTTTTTTCCATTTTTCAAACATGCGGACAATCGAACGGCTTTTGGTGGGAAGGGTTGATTCGTCTTTCGTGACCCAAAGGAGCTCTTTTGATTCGTGGTTTTCTTTAGCGGAGACGTCGCTCCGGATTTGTAGAAGGAAACGGATATCGTAGTGGAGATGGGCTTTCATCTCGCCTTTTGCAGGAACTTCATGGATATCGATATCGAAAATGGTCGAGGAGATGGGAGCAATAGAGAGAATCCCCGATTCTTCCTTCGCTTCTTTGAGGGAAACTTCTAATACGTTGGGGTCCCCATCGCAATGGCCGCCGAGTTGCACCCATGCATCAAGCTTCCGGTGGTGCATGAGGAGCGCTTTCTGTCTTGTTTTGTCGAGAAGCCAAGAGGAGGCTGTGATGTGCCCTTCTTCTAGAAAGCGTTCAAAGCAATCGGGATGCTCACCTACAAAGGCGATGGTTTTCTCAAGAAAGGGTTTCTCTTCTTCGGTTGGTCTATATTGCTCAAGAAGGGCGAGAAGAGCTTTTCTTTTCATTTTTTTTCTTGAGGTACTCGTCGAGGGGCCCCGCAAAGATGTGGGGCTTATCTTCTTCAAAGGCGATGATTTTGGTCGCAAAACCGTTAATGAGTTCTCGGTCGTGGGTTGCGACAATCGCAGTTCCCTTGTAATCCTCAAGACCTGAGGCTAAAGCAGAGACGGCCTCCAGATCGAGGTGGTTATTGGGCTCGTCCATGATGAGAACGTTTGGACCGGTTAAAAGAAGTCCTCCGATGATAAGCCTTGCCGCTTCTCCTCCAGAGAGGTTTTGCAAGGGTTTAAAGGCGTCATCGCCGGCAAAAAGCATTCGTCCTAAAACACCCCGGACATCTTGATCATAGGCGCCGCTTTTACGTGTTTTGAGCCAGTCAAAAGCGGTTTCTTTGGTATGTTTGTTGAGGACGTCCCCATGGTTTTGAGGGAAATAACCGATGTCGAGACCGTGGCCGAGCGTGATTTTTCCGCCGTCGGGGGTGAGAACTCCGCTCAAGAGTTTCAGGAGAGTCGTCTTCCCTTTTCCATTATTCCCGATGACTGCGATCTTATCTCCCCGATGGATTTCAAAACTGAGCTTTTGGATCACCGGATGGTCTCCATAGCCTTTGGAGAGCCCTTCGACTTTGAAGATCACTTGTCCTGATTGTTTCTCTGGATTCGGGAATCGGATGAAGGGGCGTTGGATGTTTGATTTTTTGAGCTCAAGAGGCTGAAGTCGGTCGATCTCGCGGACTCTGGATTGGACTTGACTAGCTCTTGTCCCTGCTCCAAATTTGGCGACAAATTCTTTGAGTTGAGAGATTTTTTTCTCTTTGGCTTTATTCTCATCTTCAGCCCGCGAGCGAACGGCGGTTTTGGTGACGAGCATCGCGTCGTAGTTGCCGGGATAGGTGATGATCGTTTCGTAATCGAGGTCGGCAATATCGGTACAGACTGAATTGAGGAAGTGGCGGTCATGACTGACTACTACCAAAATCCCTTTGTACTGGTGGAGAAATTCTTCAAGCCATGAAATCGATTCAAGGTCGAGGTGGTTGGTCGGTTCGTCGAGGAGAAGGGCGTCGGGGTTTCCAAACAGGGCCTGGCAGAGGAGGACGCGGAATTGTCGATCGGTCGGGATTTCGTGCATCTTCTTCCGATGGAGTTCTTCTCCAATCCCCATCCCAATCAAGAGTACCTCGGCTTCCGATTCAGCTGTGTATCCATTTTCTTCAGCGACAATCTCTTCGAGCTCTCCCAATCTAATGCCGACTGCATCGGTCATTTCGACCTCATAGAGGCTATCCCTCTCTTGCATGGCTTTCCAAAGACGGGCATTTCCCATGATGACGGTATCGATAACCAGATGATCGCGGAAATCCTCGATCCGCTGCTTTAAAAAGCCTACTTTTCGGGGAAGTGACACAGTTCCTGTGGTAGAGGGCTCGACTCCCATGATGATTTTTAAAAGGGTCGATTTTCCCGAGCCGTTGGGCCCAGTGAGTCCATAGCGACCTTGGTTAAAGGTGAAGGAGACCTCTTCAAAAAGAGTTCTTCCGCCGATTTTCTTGGAAATGTTCTCGAGTCTGATCATGGTAGGAGGAATTTTAGCACAACAATTGCTTGTCCTTCAAGTGTAAATAGAAGGAGGACAATTGCCGAATTTCCCAAAAAAATAGTGGATAGCTCCTATGAGACCTGCTCGATTGCGAAGCTCTTTTTCTCTTTGCTTAGGATCGATTTTTTGAAAAAGGAGCTTTTGGATCTTGTTTTGAGCGGTTCTCAAAAGGTAATGTCGGGTGGTTTTCCAAAGGGAGGGAAGGATCACCTTTCGATAGAGTCTCCTTTTTTCTTGGGCTGTGCAGTTGAGAGAGATCCAGAGGAGGCGGCTTCTCCACCAAAAATAGTGCATTTGAGGCTTCCCGCCGGTAAAAGAAGAGGAGACTTTGTGCCAAATTTTGGCTTGAGGTGCTGTCCAGATGGCAAAGCCTTTTCGCTTTGCTTTTACGCAAAAATCGCTCTCTTCCCAAAAAAGAAAATAGCGAGGTTCCAGAAGTCCTATTGCTTCTGGTACCGATCGGTGCATGAAGAGGGCGGCTCCGCACACGTAATCGACTTGTTCCATTACTTCCATTGAAATGCCGTCATCGATCTGTCCTGAATGGAGGGATAGAAACTCGCCTAAATGGGCATCCCAGATTCCTCCGAGATGGTCGATTTGATTTGGGGTTTTGTGGCGATAAATTTTCGCGCCTAAAATTTTTGCTTCAGGTTTTTCTTGAGAAGCTTTAAGAAAACCTTCGAGAAAATCGGGGGCAACTGTTGTGTCGTTATTGAGAAGCAAAATCCATTCGTAGCCTTTTTCAAGTGCCCACTTAATCCCTACATTATTGCCTCCTGCAAAGCCGAGATTTTCTCCTGTTTCCAACACCTGTGTTTGGGGAAATTCTCTCCGGATTGTCGCGACGGAGTCATCTCTTGATCCATTGTCAACAACAAGGGTGGTGAAAGGGGGGTAGGTAACTGAGGAAAGAGAGGAAAGACACTCGAGGGTATCTTTTTTCCCATTCCAATTGAGGATCAGGATGAGGATTTTATTCAAAGTCATAGGGGGGGACAAATCGTTTACCATTCAACGCATTCCAGTAGGAGGTCATTTGAGATCCGTCTGGATTTTGCACGACGATACTATACACGGGAAGAAAGATTTCTGTCGTTTTTCGAATGGCAAAGTCATTGCCAAAGGCAGCTTTAGCAGTCACTTCAATCTGGGAAGAGCGGTATCTCTTCTTGATTCTTTGGGCGTGTTTGGTCGGCTTTGTCACAAGCCAATGTTCGAGCTTAGTTTCTGGGATGACCTGCAGTTTTGGGTTCTGGAGGTGGAGGCGATAGGTGTTCCCTGTTTGGACAATCAGACTTTTTTTTCGGCAACTATCGACCCAGTTGTCTAAGATATTATTTTCGAGATTGAGGAATTTAGAAAGACCTTCTCTATCCCACATTCCGCCTCTTGAGGCTAGAGCATTGATGATCTTGAACTCTTGTCTTGTCGCATTTGCGGTAATGCAATCGGTAAATCCGTGGGTTTTTTCCCAGGTGCTTGTATTGATGACCATCTCTCCATCGACAAGCCCCCAGAGAATGACCCCTTCTCCTGTTCGATCAAGATTTCTTGTGTATTTTACGTCCATCAAGAGGTAAGGGATGAACTTGAGTGTCGGCTCTAAAAAGACATGGTTGGCGTCTTTGAGAAGATCTTTTTTGTGGGCCTCCATGATGCTTTCAGCACTGTAACGGACCTCGAGCGTTTGAAAAGTTGTTCCACTCAACAGATCTTCAACTCTCGTTCGAAACGAGGGAAATCGGTTCCAGGAGAGATAGGATCCCGCGCCAGCTATGAGAAGCAAACACAACAGAAAGATGGGTCGCATACGCCTTCCTTTTATCGGAAAAGGCCTTTTCGCGCAACTTCGGAATGATCGCCTAGCTTCAAAAAGAGATTGGGGGCAGGCCGTGGAAGAGCAAACTTGTAACGCTCACCCCTCACAGCCTGTCTCTTAGTCTTTCATCGACAAGAGGAATTCGGCATTGGATGCCGTTTTCTTCAACCTGGATGTAAGAAGATTCATCGCGTCGACTGGAGTCAAATCGGCTATCCCTTGTCTGAGAAGATAAATCTTCTCGAGTTCTGTCGGATGGTAAAGGAGCTCTTCCTTACGGGTTCCGCTCTTGAGGGGGTCCACTGCTGGCCACATTCTTCGGTCGGCAAGTCTTCGATCGAGGACGAGCTCCATATTCCCTGTTCCTTTGAACTCTTCGAAGATCACCTCGTCCATACGAGATCCTGTGTCGATGAGGGCGGTCGCGATGATGGTGAGAGAGCCTCCCTGTTCAACGTTACGAGCAGCTCCAAAGAACCTTTTTGGTTTGTGGAGGGCGTTGGCGTCGACTCCACCGCTTAGGATTTTGCCTGAATGGGGTTGGACGGTGTTATAGGCTCGCGCTAGGCGGGTGATGTTGTCGAGAAGAATGACGACGTCGTAGCCACATTCGACAAGTCTACGAGCTTTGTCGATCACCATCTCAGCGATTTGGACGTGTCTCTCGGGGGGTTCATCAAAGGTGGATGCGATCACGTCTCCTTTGACGGTTCGGATCATGTCTGTCACTTCTTCAGGGCGTTCGTCAATGAGAAGAACAATCAGAATCACTTCGGGATTGTTCTTTTCAATAGCGTTGGCGATGTCTTGCATCAGGATCGTTTTCCCCGATTTGGGCGGAGCGACGATCAGGGCTCTTTGCCCTTTTCCTATAGGAGCTACAAGGTCAATCACTCGAGTTGAGATCTTTTCTCGGGCGGTTTCCATCACAAGCCGTTTGCTGGGATAGAGGGGCGTTAAGTTCTCGAAGAGAAGTCGGTCACGGGTTTGCTCAAAGGTCTTTCCATTCACCTTTTCAACTTTGAGCATTGCAAAGTATTTTTCTTTATCTTTTGGGGCTCGGATCGATCCAAAGAGAGTATCTCCTCGCCGCAGGTCAAAACGGCGGATCTGAGCAGGAGAGACGTAGATGTCTTCGGCCGAAGGGAGGAAGTTGTAGTTGGGGGAGCGGAGGAATCCAAACCCGTCAGGAAGAACTTCTAAAACCCCCTCTCCATAAAGCATTTCATTAGGTCTTTCCGAGATCGTTTTGACAATTTCAAAGACAACACCCGATTTAGTCAGCGATGCCGTGTGCCGTAGTCCGATGTTTCTCGCATACGCCTGCAGTTGGTCGATGCTCATCCGTTGCAGATCGGCAATTTTGATCACAGATTCAAAGTTGACGGGAGGCTGGATGCCTTGTTGTGTATCGGTAGGGGAGTCTTGATTCATAGTTCCTGTAAAGTTTTGTTTAATAGAATGACTTGTGCTTTGAGCTCGTTTAAAGAGCCGTTATTGAGAAGTGTATAATCTGCGGCAGCTTGTTTTTCAGAAGGGCTCATTTGCCTTTCCATCCGCTTTTCGTATTCATCTTTGCTATATCCTAGCTTTTCAAATCGCTCCCGCGCTAAGGATTCGTCTGCGAGAACGGCGATTACAATATCGTAAAACCCTTCGGCTTGAATCTCAAAGAGGAGAGGCATTTCCACTACAAAGAAAGTGTAATTCTCCAACTTCGCCACTTCTCTATAGAGCTCTTCAATTTTTTTTAACACCACTGGGTGAAGAAGATGCTCTAATAACGCAAGTAGATTTGGATCCTTAAATACCTTTTCCGCAATGACTTTGCGAAACGGTCCTCTTTGCCACTCATCTGTTAATCCAAGCGAGCGGATGACCTCACGTCCTAAGTCGGTATCGGGAGTTAGGGATGCATGGACAATTGCATCTGCATTGACCACGTAGGCTCCCAGTTCCTTTAAGAACTGGCAAACGGTACTTTTCCCGCTTGCTATTCCTCCTGTGACGGCAATTTTCAATAAATCTAACATTCTGCCCAATTTTTGCCAACGGAGATGTCGACCTCAATCGGTACTTTAAATTTGAAAACGTTTTCCATTTTGTCCTGGATCATCTTTCGAAAGGTGAGAATCTCTTCATCGGGAACTTCGAAAATAAGCTCATCGTGGATCTGGAGGATCATCTTCCCCCTGAGGTTTTGTTTTTGGATCTCTGCTGCAATGGCGATCATCGCCTTTTTGATGAGGTCGGCGGCTGTTCCCTGAAGAGGTGTATTCACAGCAAGTCTCTCTGCGGCAGAGCGAATCGAGGGGTTTTTATTGTGGATTTCAGGGATCGGACGCGTGCGCCCTGTCAAGGTGGTGGCAACCCCTGTTTTTTTTGCCTTTTCTTTGCATTCTTCTAAGTAGGCCTGTACCGAAGGGTATTGTTCAAAATAAGTCTTGATGAACGTGGCCGCTTCTTTCAAGGGGATTTTCAGGGTCTGGGAAAGGCCAAAGGCGCTTTGTCCATAGAGGATTCCAAAATTGACTGCCTTCGCAAGCGTTCTCATCTCGGGGGTGATCATCGTGATGGGTAAGAAAAAAATCTGGGAGGCGGTATAGGCGTGGATGTCTTCTTTGGCCAGGAATGCTCGGATCAGTTCTGGGTCTTCGGTGAAATGGGCGAGAAGTCGTAACTCAATTTGCGAATAATCTCCTCCGATGAAGCTCCACCCTTTTTTCTCTGGTTTGAAACACGATCGGATGGATTTCCCTTCTTTTGTTCTCACCGGGATATTTTGGAGGTTGGGGTCTTGGCAGGAGAGCCTTCCAGTCGCGGCAACCGATTGGTTAAAGGTGCAGTGGATCTTTCCTGTTTCGGGATGGATCGAAAGGGGGAGGGCTTCGACGTAGGTGGTTCGGAGTTTTTCAAGGCTTCGGTACTCTAAAATCCTCGAGGCGATCGGATGATCAAGCTCTTCTAAGATATCGGCGCCGGTTGAAAAGGAGGTTTTCCCCTGAGAGGGTTTAGACAGTTGTAGTTTAGTGAAGAGAATTTCGCTCATTTGTTTGGGTGAATTGAGATTGAATTCCACTCCTGCCATCTTAAAGATGTCCTCTCGGATAATAGAAATTTCTTTAGAGAGGGCCCCTCCGATTTCTTTGAGCCTTTCGGTGTCGAGATAAACTCCTTGTCTTTCCATCCCAGCTAGCACGGGAAGAAGAGGCATTTCGATTTCATAAAAGACTTTTTCGAGCCCCTTTTCTTTTAAATCGAGAGAGAATCGCTCCTTTAATCGGGTCGTGTAGTCGATGTCTTCGCAGCAATACTCTTTGACCGTCTCGATTGGCACCTCTTCCATTGAGATTTGATTCTTCCCTTTGCCGATGAGCGATTCAATTGGAATTTTGGTATGGTGTAAAAGTTCAAGACTCAGATCGTCTAGATTGTGGGTTCTCTTTTGAGGCCCAAGGAGATACGATGCGAGAAGTGTATCGAATCCCATATCGCGAAGATCGATTCCACTATTTTTCAGTACATGCCAGTCATATTTGAGATTGTGACCAAAGAAAGAGCTTTTCGTCTGTTGAAAAAACTGGGAAAGAGCGGAGATAACTTCCTCTTTTTCGATCTTCCCGTTGCACGGAAGATAGGTCGCTTTTCCTACTTCCGTCGAAAATCCGATCCCGACAAGACGAGCAAGCATGGAAGAAAGTTGTGAAGTTTCTGTGTCAATTCCAATCTCTTTTTCGTGGAGAAGTGAGGAGAGAAATGAGGTCATTTCCTCTTTTGTCTCAATGAGATGATACTCTTTTTTTGCAGTGTGAGTGGGCTCTGGGATCTCTTTTAAAAGAGAGTGAAAGTTCATTTTTTGATAGAACTCGATGAGGCTCTCTCGGTTGCTCTTTTTGATCGAATAAAAATCGATGTCCTCAGGAATTTTAACCTGGAGATTGAGAGTGGCGAGCTTTCGGCTCATCAAGGCGATTTCTTTTTGTTCCCGGAGTGTTTGCTGTTTTTTTTCTCCTTTCACTCGCTCTGGATGAGCGAGGAGCTCATCGAGAGTCCCAAACTCCTGCAGAAGGGCTGCTGCGGTTTTTGGGCCAAACCCTTCGATCCCAGGGATATTGTCTGAGGCATCTCCAATGATGCTTAAGTAATCGACGATTTGGTTCGGTTTGACTCCAAACAGCTCAACTACTTTTGCTTCATCGATGAGGAGATAATCTTTGTGAGGATGGAGGAGGAAAATGTGAGGGCCCACAAGCTGCGCCATGTCTTTATCACTCGTGCAGAGATAGACGGGCATCTGCTTGTGTTTCGCCCAAAGAGCAATTGTCCCCATCACATCATCGGCTTCAACTCCTTCAATTGAGAGCGTGGGAATTCCCGAAAGAGCACAATAATTCTCAGCCCAAGCAAATTGAGGGAAGAGATCTTCTGGAGCCCCTTTTCTATGCGCTTTGTAATCTGCATAAACCTCCTTTCTCTCCTTCTTGTTATCGGGGCCATCGAAAACACAAACCAGGAATTCTGGAGAGAAGGTGTGGATGAGTTTCTGGATGGATCGGATAAATCCATAGAGAGCACTCGTCGATTGGCCTAATCCGTTCGTCATCGGGCCAATCGCGTAATAGGACCTAAACAGGTAATTGACTGCGTCGACGATGTAGATGGGTTTAGTCATGTCGATACAGATAGCAGGGCTGCTCTCGCACTTCTCGAGGAATGCCTCCAAACGTATGCTCAATTTTCCCTGTCAGTAGAGGCGATTTTCCTGAGATGATATCAGAGATCCACTGATTCTTCGGAGAAAGGGTCACGACTTGATAGGGCTGCTCACCATTGATATTGGCCTCTTCAAGAAGAGCTTTTAGCGCCTGGTCTCGAGAGGACATGGCGTAATCGATATAACCTAAGTTGTGGGCCGTGATGCAATCGAAAACTTTGGCGCCATATTCATAGACGAGCTTTGTTCGGTCGAGCTGAGGTCTGGCCCGCGTCACGATATCGACAAAGCGTTGGTACATGAACTCGGTGATCGCTTTAATAGGACGATCTTCTCCCTCTTTCCAAGGACGGGTCGGGTTAAGCATGTCTTTATCAAGACCTGCTGTGATGGTCAACGCATCGATCCCCCACTTGTCAATTAATTCATACACATTGAAAAAGGGACCGATGATCACTCCGACAGAACCAATGATACTCGCGGGTCCTGCGTACATCCGATCTGCAGCTGAAGCGACATACATTCCTCCAGAGGCGCACAGCCCTTCGACGAAGCCAAAAATGGGTACTTTGTGTCTTTTTTTGTAATCGTTTAGCATCTGATAGATACTTTCTGAATCGACTACTGTACCTCCTGGAGTATCAAAATGGAGGAGAACCCCTTTCACCCGGTTATCAGCTAGAAAACCAGAACGGGAATCGAGCAAAATGTGAGAGATGATCTCCGCATTGAGTTTTTGTGGATCCCCGATCACACCATGGATTGGGATCTCGAGAATCACAGGAGCTGAGCTGGAGACCATTTCTCGATGCCCATCGGCATCGGGAAGAATGGTGAGAGTCGTCTTTTGGTCGATTACAGGGGAATCAAAAAATGTGGCGTAGATTCCCCCTCCAATCATCAAAGCGATGAAGACTGCGAGGACTCCAAAAAGAATCCGGCAAAAGGTGCGAAGAGCGGCGAAGAAGATCGATTCTCGGGGAGGGGGCTGGTACATATAAACCTTTTCTTGATGGTGTTCTCTGAGGCTGCAAAATAATCCCGAAAATTGACGAGCCCTAGAATTTTTTGCAGCCTCTCTGATTTATACCAAATTTTCGAGAATTCTTGCTTCGAATTTCTCATTCGTGTACGCTCGTCCTCTAAAATTAGAGCCTATATGACGACAACCTTAACCATTACCCCCGATCAAAAAGAGGAACTTCTCAAGTTTTTGAAGAAGAATCGCTCTGCCGATCTCGTGATGTTCTACCTCCATTTTGTTCAAGAAAAATTTAAATTGAAGCCGGTCCTCTTTCCCCGAGACAAGATGATCTTCCAGAGCGTAGAAGATCTCATCCAGAAGCTTGAGAAAGAGGGAAAGTTATGGAGAGAGACTGAGATCACCATCCAGTTTGGGCAGCAAAGCGTCAATACTGACACGAAAAAAATCTACATTTGTCCTTTTACGGGCAAGGTCTTTGGAGACAACACCTGTCCGAATCCCCAAGACGCCATTTATGATTGGGTTGCGAAATGCCCCGAGAATAAAGAGCGTGTCGGAGGTCTTCCTGTGAAACGTTTTTTCGTTTCCGAAGATCCTGACGTAATTAAAAATTATATTAGTGAAAGAAAGGCTTCGATTAAAAAAGTTGTCTATTCTTCGGTGATTACAGGCAAGCTTTTCAATAACAAAGCGTCTGTGATTGATTCATTTAAACTTAACCATGTAAAACCGCTCACTCTTTTTGAAGTGCAAAACCAGAACCGGTATGAGATCGAGGAGAAGTTTCTTTCGTTTATCCAGAAACATCTCTCTGAAGAGAAGATTTCCCAGTTTGTGGAAGCCCTTTCGGAGCATCCTGAGTTTGAACCCTATCTCGGGAAATGGGTAGAGAGCGAGTAACCTTGATCTCTTCGCGAGAAGAGATGATTGCATGGGGGAAGGAGTTCGCTTCTTCTCTTGAGCCTAATACGATTCTCGCTCTTTCTGGCCATTTAGGGTCTGGGAAAACCACGTTTGTCCAAGGTCTTGCGTTAGGGCTCGGGATCAATGAACCGATCCAGAGCCCTACGTTTGTTTACTTGAACCAGTATCAAGGGCGCCTTTCCTTGTATCATTTTGATCTATACAGGATGAAAGATGAAGCCGATTTTTTAGGACTTGGATTTGAAGAATGTTTGGAGGCAGATGGAGTGTCTGCGATTGAATGGCCCGAGAGGATACCCCTTCTTTTGCCTCATTGGACCATGCGCCTCTTTTTTTCTCATCAAGGAACACAAAGAAGAATTCAGATAGAAGAGTGAGAGTATGAGGTCATTTGAAGGTCAGAAGTTTGTTTGTTTAGATTGTGAGTCGACAGGCCTTAACCCCAGTCAAGATAGAATCATTGAAATTGCAGGAGCTGTTTTTACCTTTGACAAAATTCTCGAAGAGTTTGAATCGTTGATCGATCCCGAATGCGCTATTCCAGAAACCTCGCAAGAAATCCACAAGATCTCCGCTGAAATGGTAGCGGGAAAACCGAAGATCCAAGAAGTTTTGCCTCGATTCTTAAAGATGATAGAAGGGTACATCATAGTGGGGCATGGGATTGCTTTTGATATTTCTTTAATTGCTGCAGAAGCCAAGCGACACCAAATTCCGACCCAAATCGAAAAACAACTTTCCATTGATACTCTGCGGATGGCCCGTTTTTATGGAGAAAGTCCCGTTAATTCATTGCAGCAACTCAGGCAACACTTCAATATCGAGCCTCAGGGCGCCCATAGAGCGATGAGCGATGTGATTGTCAACATCGAAGTATTCAAGCAGCTTTGCAAGGGGCATCGGTCAGTCAAGGATCTCTTCTCCGCATTGCAAAATCCGATCCGGTTAAAAGCGATGCCACTTGGAAAACACAAGGGGCGTAAATTCGAAGAAATTCCGATCGAATATCTCCGTTGGGCAGAAAGACAAGATTTTGACCAAGATCTCCTTTTTTCGATCCGTTTAGAACTCAAGAATAGAAAAAGGGGAAGTAATTTTGGGATTTCCTCGAACCCCTTTTCCGATCTGTAAAGATTTTTCTATATAACACAAACTACTAGTTTGCTATACCGGAAATGATATTATTTTCTCTAGGCTTCAGACAACGGGTACCCCGATGAAAAAAAGCAGCGTTCGAGATCTTCCGTTAGAGGGGAAGCGCGTTTTGCTGAGAGTTGATTTTAACGTGCCCATGGATCCAGAGGGGCGCATCACAGATGACACGAGAATTCGGGCTTCGTTGCCTACCATTGAATACATTCTCTCTCATGGAGCTTCGATTGTATTGATGAGTCATCTGGGTAGACCAAAAAAAAAGGATCCTCATTTGTCTTTAGCTCCTTGTGCAAAGCGGTTGTCCGCCCTTCTCAAACGCCCTGTTATGATGGCTCCCGATTCAGTAGGCCCTCTTGTGGAAAAAAAAGTCGAGGCAATGGAAAAGGGAGATCTCATCATGCTCGAAAATCTCCGTTTCTATGAAGGGGAAGAAAATCCAGAAAAAGACCCCTCTTTTGTCTCGGCCCTCTCGCGTCTCGGCGATGTCTATGTCAATGATGCTTTTGGCACGGCTCATCGAGCCCACGCCTCCACATGCGTGATCGCCAAGTATTTTCCAGGTAAATCAGCCGCTGGATTCCTCATGGAAAAAGAGATTGAACAGCTTTCCTATTTACTCGAAAATCCAGAACGCCCTTTTTATGCCATTCTAGGGGGATCTAAAGTGTCGACTAAAGTAGGGGTGATCAAACATCTTCTCGATCGGCTCGACGCCCTTTTCTTAGGGGGTGCCATGGCCTTCACTTTCTTAAAAGCGCAAGGAATCGAAATTGGTGCTTCTTTGTTTGAAGAAGAGGAAATAAAAATAGCCCGAGAGATCCTTGCGAAAAAACAAAAAATCTTTCTCCCTATTGATTTTGTGATCGCAGATCAAATAAATGAAACGGCGATCAAAAAGGTGGCGCTCGCTTCCGAGGGAATCCCCGCAGGTTGGATCGGGGTCGATATCGGGCCTCAGACTGTAAAATCGTGGTCGAAAGAATTGATGAATGCCAAAACGGTTTTTTGGAATGGCCCTCTCGGCGTGTTTGAGGTCGCCCCTTTCGCCAAAGGGACTCACGAAATTGCTCTTGCTCTATCCCATTCTTCAGCGAAGGTAACTGTTGGGGGAGGCGACTCCGTGGCTGCTATCCACCAAATGGGACTTGAAAAAAAGTTTGCCCATCTCTCTACGGGAGGAGGCGCCTCATTAGAATTCCTTGAATTTGGCCATCTCCCCGGAATTGACGCCCTTTCTTAAGTGTACGAAAAATGGGAGATCTGCCATGCTGTAGAGCAACAAAAGGACTGTTGAGGTCTATGCAGGTTGAAGCTACGGCAGAGTTCGGGCGATGGCGCTCTTTCTTTTGGCCGATTCATCATTGGGAACTGAAAAAGTTTCTCCCAATGGCTCTCATCTACTTTCTTATCTCCTTTAATTACAACATACTCCGCATTTATAAAGACGCCATGGTCATCACCGCCTCTAAATCAGGAGCGGAAGCGATCCCCTTCATTAAAGTTTGGGGTATTTTGCCAGGGGCTCTGCTGCTCACTTTTCTTTTTACCCGCCTGAATAATCGGTTCTCTAGAGAAAAAGTTTTTTACATCATGATGGGGATTTTTCTCTCCTTTTTCTTTGTTTTCGGTTTTTTCCTTTTCCCTATGCAGGAATATCTTCACCCCCACGATTTGGCTGATCGCCTCCAATCACTGCTCCCTGCCGGTTTTCAAGGATTTATTGCTATTTTCCGCAATTGGACCTGTACTCTGTTTTATATCATGGCTGAGCTTTGGAGTACGGCCATCATGTCGGTCCTTTTTTGGGCGTTTGCGAATGAAGTAACGAAGGTTGGCGAGGCGAAACGCTTCTATATCCTCTGGAATATTGCGGCGAATATCGCAGGAATGGTGGCGGGGAATGCGGCCCTGTCCTTTTCAGGAGACTGGTCTCAGTCGGTGATGTTCCTTTCTTGTGCAATTGTCTTTTCTGGCTTGATCTCGGTCGGAGTGTTCCGCTGGCTCAATGTCCGCGTTATCCTTCCTTCTGAAAACAAGAGCGGAGAGTCAAAGCCAGTTGAAAAAATCAAAATGTCAATGCGCAAAAACTTTTCTTATCTAGCGAAATCGAAATATTTAATTTGCATTGCGTTGATCGTTCTTTGTTATAATATAGGACTGAATTTAATCGAAGTTGTTTGGAAAAATCAAATCAAGCAAATGTGGTCGAATCCGAATGATTATGCGATCTATATGGGGAAAGTGACCTTTTGGATGGGGTCAATCGCGACCGTCACATCTGTGTTCATCGCAGGGTACGTGATGCGTCGCTTCTCTTGGACGTTCAGTGCTCTCATCACTCCGATCATTACCCTGATTACGGGGATGGGTTTTTTCTTTTTCACGGTGTTCCAGGATTCGAATATCTCCTATCTTCCTGTTCTTTTGCACATGTCTCCCCTTGTTCTTGGAGTTACCTTAGGATCTCTCCAAAATTGTATGACGAGGGCCTGTAAATACACAGTCTTTGATTCGACCAAGGAAATGTCGTTTATCCCTTTAAGCCGAGAATCGAAATTGAAGGGGAAGGCGGCAATCGATGGCGTTGGATCTCGACTTGGCAAATCAGGCGGATCTGTGATTCACCAAGGATTGCTCCTCACCTTTTCAACGGTGACGGCGAGCGCCCCTTACGTAGGGGTTATTTTCCTCGGCGTCGTTCTTATATGGATTCTTTCGGTCGTCTCTTTAGGCAAGCAGTTTGATCATTTGGTTTCTGAAAGAGAAAAACTCGATATTCCTGATGCCCCTTCTCTTGACAAACCCATTTTATCTACCCCGAGATAGGCGGTGGTATGCGGGTAGAGGAAACAGGGAGTTTTGGGAAATGGCGCTCTTTCTTTTGGCCGATCCATTCTTTCGAGCTGAAAAAATTTATCCCAATGCTTCTCATCTATTGCTTCATTGCATTTAGTTACGGGGCTCTGCGGTGCCTGAAAGATTCGATGGTCGTGACTGCCTCTCATTCCGGGGCGGAGGCAATCCCCTTTATTAAGGTATGGGCGATTTTGCCGTGCGCCGTGCTCTTGACTGTTTTTTTTACCCGTCTTGTCAATCGATATGATCGGGAGAAAGTGTTTTATTGCATGATGGCTTTCTTCATCGCTTTTTTTGTCTTGTTTACCTTTGTCCTTTTCCCTGCTCGCGAATACTTACATCCTCACGGTTTAGCAGACCAGCTCCAAGCTTTTCTTCCACCGGGATGCAAAGGGCTGATTGCTATTTTTAGAAACTGGACCTTTGTCCTTTTTTATGTGATGAGTGAGCTTTGGGGATCTGCTATTTTGACGGTCTTATTTTGGGGCTTTGCAAACGAAGTGACGAGTGTCGGGGAGGCAAAACGGTTCTATGTTCTATGGAGTATAGGAGCGAACATGACCGGGATTTTAGCCGGGCAGATCACCGTTTTTCTTTCAGAAGGCCTTCACATCTCTTGGATCCCCTATGGAAAAACCCCCTGGGATCAGTCGGTTCTCTTTGTCAATTGTATTGTGATCTTCTGTGGTGTGGCTGCCATTGCCTTCTTTCGGTACCTGAATAAAAATGTAGCACTTCCGAAGAATTCCTTTGTCCCTGAGAAGAAGGAAATGGGAAAAATGTCGATGAGGAAAAATATCGCGTATCTCTTCCAGTCGAAATACCTCCTCTATATCGCGATCATTGTCCTTGCCTATAACGTTTGCATCAACTTGGTCGAGGTTGTGTGGAAAAATCAAATTAAACAACTCTATCCAGATCCAAGTTCTTATCACGGTTACATGGGAGAAGTGATGATCTGGATGTCGGTGTTAGCTACTCTCATTTCGGTCTTTGTTTCGGGCAATTTCATTCGTAAGTTCTCTTGGACGGCGAGCGCGCTTGTAACACCTGTCATCACCTGCCTTACCGGAACGGCTTTTTTTGCTTTCGTCGTTCTTTCCAATTTAGGATATGCTTCCCTCGCTGGGTGGATCGGAGCAACACCTCTTGTTCTCAGTGTCAC
>DAIDIZ010000071.1 GCA_027451585.1 Chlamydiota bacterium | reverse complement strand
TCAATATTGAATAATATTAACCCCAATTTTTTATTGAAAATTTGACGCTTTAAATCGGCTTGCTTGGGCCATTTTGGAGTGGAACGAGTATATATCAGAAAAAATCTTTAGCATAGAAATCCCCTATGACGGGGCGGGTCTTGAAATCCATATCGGATCAATGCGAACCTCAAAACCCACCCCGTCATACGGAGCCCTATATTAAAGATATTTTTTGATAAATGATGCAATTAATATCATCTCCTCAAGAGACTAAAAATCAGACGACTGGGAAGCTTTCCATACATCACTTAAAAAAATCCAATATAATTATTGAAATAATATATGCCATAAATATATAATTACATTAAAACAATAAAAATACGGTGCATTAATGACCCCCTCCGCAATTACTTCTTTAGTTCAAATGAGTTGTCATATAACGAGAGCTAATTTACTTTTAAAAGACTGTCGTTCTCTTCCTGAATTTCAACAAGATTCTCCCCAATGGACTAACGTCTTTATCAATGCAATCTCTCAAGATCCCTGGTTTATTGAACAGATTCCGACAACTTTCCCTGAATACGAACGGCTCTGTATCAAGGCTATTGAAATAAATCCTGCTACTATCAGAGCCATAAAAAGAAAAACTGCTACCATTTGTACGAAGGCAGTCGGGCTTCGCCCTTCTTTGTTGCGAGAGTTTCTCTCAGAGGATTTTAAAAACATGCATGCCGACCTGATCAGGGCTGCCGTCGATAGTCCTTCAACGATTATTCCTGCGAACTTCCTTGAAGGAAATCCGAACGAAAAAGACATTGCGAACAACGTTATTTCCACCCTTCCTACCGAATTGCTTATAGATGTACTTAGGAAACAACCCTGTAATCTTAGGTATATTCCCACAGAACGAGCTGATTACAACACGCTCGCTTTGGAAGCAATAGAGAAGCATCATCGCTGCATAGCATCTGTTCCGCTTGAAAGAAGAACCTCTCAAATGTACGAGAAGGCTTTCGACAGGACCAAGACGGATGGCAAATTCAATTTAGCTTTACTGCCAGACCCCGCTATTTCTGAATCCATTAACCTGCATCCAACTCTATCCACAACAGAAAAGGCACGTCTTAAACAATTGGCCGAAGAACAAAGACAAAACGCAAAAACTTTACCACCGACCTCCGCTGTTTCTTCACCCATCAACGAGTCTTCGGCCCAATCATCGGAAAAAAAGGTATCTCCTGAACCACCGAATACAACCAAAAGAAAACGGGTAACGTTTTTAATACCGCTATCCGAGGAGGGTAGATACGGGACAAGCAAAAAAACGCCAAAAACGAAGACTTAATGCCTCTGCCAAATTATTTTAGCCCAAAGTAAGTTTTGGTTAACTCTTAGGCCTCCGCTTTTTGGTCACATACCCAAGCTCGGTTTGTCTAGATCTTAGCAATATACTCGTTCCACTCCAAAATGGCCCAAGTAAGCCGATTTTGGTCTGTGTGAAAGCTGCAAGACCGCTCAATAGATTGACTAGGAAGTTGCATGGCCATCGATATAAACATTTAAAAAAAACAATCTATAAATATATAATTGTATTAAAAAAATATAAAAAATCAAATGACACCAATAACAATTAACACTTTAGTTCAAAAGACCAATTATGAGACTCTTGAAAGCTACAAGCCAACTCCTGACGAATATTCTCGAAGATCTCAAGAGTTATTCGAGCGCGATCATAAGGGCAAAATTGGGATTCGAGCTTTTCGTCGAATTACTAGGGTCCAAGAGTTGTGTAAAGACATTTACGCCCGCCCTTCCGGTGATACTTGTCAATATAGAGATAGTGCTAATAGAATATGTTCTCATTTAAAGAAACTTGGAACGATTTTGACGGCTTTGCCTAAGGGCTCCGAGGAATCCCAAAAAATTAGAAGTTTTATCGTGGACACTCGAAAAATGCTTTGGAGCCATCCAATGAGTTCTCCTATAAGCAGAGCTGAGTTTCTCTTAGAAGACGATCATTTTCTTATGGAATTCCAACAAGATTCTCCCCAATGGATTGAACTCCTTATCAATGCGATCTCTCAAGATCCGTGGTTTATTGAACGGATTCCTACAACTTTCCCTGAATACGAGTGGCTCTGTATCAAGGCTATTGAAACAAATCCTAGCACTTTCGCAGTTATAAACAAAAAAACTCCTCAAATTTATCGGAAAATGGTGCAGCGCCACCCCTCTTTCCTCCAAGAGAATTCTGAAGCATGTAAAGGTATTTGGGTCGATCTGATTAATGTGATCTCTCAAGATCCGTGGTTTATTGAACGGATTCCTACAACTCTCCCTGAATACGAACGGCTCTGTATCAAGGCTATTGAAATAAATCCTGGCACTTTCGCAGTTATAAACAAAAAAACCCCTCAAATTTATCGGAAAATGGTGCAGCGTCACCCCTCTTTCCTCCAAGAGAATCCTGAAGCATGCAAAGGTATTTGGGTCGATCTGATTGAAGCTGCCGTAACAAATAATACAACGACTATTCCTCTAAACTTCCTTGAAAAAGTTCCTCAGGAAGTGATTTCTTCGACTACCGACCTTCCTACCGGATTACTTGTGATGGTGCTTCAAAAACAGCCAAGGAATCTCAGGCATATTCCCATAGAACGAGCTGATTACGAGACGCTCGCTTTGAAAGCAATAGAGATCCATCTTCCCTGTATAACAGCTGTCCCTCTTAAAAGAAGAACCCCTCAAATGTACGAGAAGGCTTTTGACAGAACCAAGACTGATGGCAAATTCAATTTAGCTTTACTGCCAGATCCCGCTATTTCTCTATCCATCGACCAGCATCCAACCCTACCTCCGACAGAAAAGATGCGTCTTAAAAACCTGGCTGAAGAACAAAGACAAAATGCCAAAGTGCCTACTCCCCCGCCTAAAGGCGAAGGCTCCTAAAGGTTTATCCCAAGCCATCTAGTCCGAGGGCTAAAATATTTTGCGCTGCGTTGAGATCCCTACTCACCATAAAGAAAGCTCTTGATCCAGCCAGCCCAAAAGTACCCAAACAAACCGAATTTAAACCATCAAATTCCCAATAAACAATTGGAATTTCAATATTGACTCCAATTTTTTATTGGAGGTTCGACAGCTTTAAATTTGGTTTTCTTAGGCCTCTTTGGAGTGGAGCGAGTGCATTCTCTCCAAAACCTCTTGGCGTTAAAATCGAAAAACTCTAGTATCGAGGAAACGTTGGGAGAATTTTGCTATGATACGCTCTGCGCTTGTCCTTGTCAGTATAACTTCTGTTGCTTTCGGTTCCACACCACCTCCTACCAACAGCAAACCTCCCGCTCAACAAATCGGAGCAAAAGCGTTTCGCCCCTTTACAGGCAAAGTAACTGCAAATAAAGTGCGGATGCGAATTAAACCAGATCTTGATAGTCATATTGTACGACAAGCAAACAAAAACGATCTCTTTCTCGTTGTTGCTGAAGAAGGGGAATTCTTCGCAATTGAGCCTCCTAAAGATATCAAAGGATACGTTTTTAGAAGTTATATCCTCGATGACATTGTCGAAGTAAGCAAGGTAAATGTTCGTTTAGAACCAAATCAAGATGCACCCATCATTGGCCAGCTCGAGGCGGGAATGAAAGTCCAGTCGCATGTATGCCCCTCCAATCATAAGTGGCTTGAAATTGGAGCCCCTAAGGGAACCCATTTTTATGTTTCCAAAGAGTTCCTCGTCTCGGTTGGCGGTCCAGAATACATTGCGAATATGGAAAAGAGAAAGACGCAAGCGGAAGAACTTCTTCACGAAGCCTTAGCACAAGCCGAGATCGAAAGCAAAAAAAGCTATGAAGACATGTCTATCCTTCCTGTTGTCGAGCAATTTCAAACGCTTCTCCACGCTTATTCTGACTTCCCTGAAATAGTGACTCTCGCTAAAGAAAAACTCTCTGCCTTGAAGGAAACTTTCCTCAACAAAAAAATTGCGTTCCTCGAAACCAAGGCTGAACTCTCTCCAAAAGCAAGAGAAGAGCTCCTCGCAAAACACAAAGAAGAATCGAGAGATCTTTCAGTTGATACAGCCGAACAATCTCACCCAGGCTGGCTTAAAAAAACAGCTAAAAAAGAGAGTTCTTCTGACTACCGATTTTGGGATACGCTAGAGGAATCTCTTTATCTCAGCTGGACCTCTTTCCATTCCGGAAAAAAGATGGACGAATTTTACGCAGAACAAATGGCGAATGCGAAAGTTCTAACAGGCGTCCTAGAGCCTTATCAGGATACTGTGAAAGAAAAGCCCGGCAACTTCTTGCTTCGAAACGAAAATGGCCCAGTGGCTTATCTTTATAGCACTCACGTCGATTTAGAAAAATTATGCGACCAAGAGGTCTCTCTACTGGTAAGCCCAAGACCGAATAATCACTTCGCCTTTCCTGCCTATTTCGTTCTCTCTATCGAATAGGAGAACTACCAAAGCCTTGCAAGGGCTCCTAATGATTTTTTGTTGTGTTTGATTCAGGCAAGGGGATCCTTGCTTGAACCAAACACAATAAAAATCTCATGAAAGAGCCCTGGGGGCAACTTCACTTTCTCTCACAATCTTCTCAATGAGCTCTGGCTCTTTGAGTTCAGATGAGATCGATCCGCTCTCCTTGAGTTTGCGAGCGGTCACCAAAACCCGCGACTCCATGGAAGAGACGCTTTGATTGTATGCTTCAACGGCGAGACCTAAATGGCGCCCCATCCGATTCCAATGATCACAGACGACCCCTAATCGCTCGTAGAGCTCTTGCCCTAACCGAGAGATCTCTTTTGCATTTCTCGAGATCCCCTCTTGCTTCCAACTAAAAGCTACGGCTCGCAAAATCGCAATGAGAGTCGTCGGTGTGGCGACAATGATGTTTTGATCGGCTCCGACTTCTATGAGGGTCGGATCTGATTGGAGGGCTGCACTAAAAAAGGCCTCCGCAGGCAAAAAAAGGATCACGTACTCGGGTGCTGACTCAAGTTGCTTCCAATACTCTTTCATCGAAAGTTCTTTGATGTGCTTGCGCAGTGCTTGGGCATGATCTTGCAGTCTTTTCTTTCGAATTACTTCATCTCCTGCATCTGATGCGTCTAAATAGGCTGTAAGTGGGGTTTTTGCATCAACCGCAATGTAACGACCTCCAGGCAGCCGGACGATCAGATCGGGGCGCCATACTTTTCCGTCCGAATCAAAGCTCTTCTGCTCAAAAAAATCGCAGTGGTTGATCAGCCCCGCCAGCTCAATGACCCGTCTTAAATGGATTTCTCCCCAGGCTCCTCTCATCTGAGGAGAACGTAAGGCCTGCACCAAAAGGGCTGTTTCTTTTCTTAACTCTTTTTCAACTAGGATCATCCCCTCTACTTGTTTCGAAAGAGATGCATAGGCTCCCTCTCGCCTTTTTTCTAACTCCCTCTGATGGTGATCGAGCTTTTGAAGCGATTCTTGAAATGGCTTTAGGCTCTCTTGGAAAGATCTGTATTGGGCCTCAAACTCTCCCTTAGCTCCCGATTGATACTGTTCTAAAGAGGCTTTGGCAAAATCGATAAAGGTCCGACTACTTTTCTCTAATACTTCAAAAGAAAGTGACTGAAACGACTCTTTCAAAGTCTTTTGCGATTTTTGAAAAGACCACCAAAGGATGAAAAAAAAGACCCCCATCCCAATGAGAATCAAAAGAAGAAAAATCGCCATACAAAACTCAGGTTAATCATGGTCGAGATCATCGGGATCGGGCTCGAAATCTTCAAGAGTTTTCGACTTCTTCCCTGCAATGAATCGGATAAGCGATAAAATTAAAGAAACTGCAATATAAAACCACGAAACAAAAGCCAAGATGAGGGCAAAAAAATACAAAATTCCGTAAATCACAAAAACGGCTCCTACCACCATGAGGAAAGCGAGATGAAAAGAGGGAATCCTCAACCTTAACATCTTAAGACTTGGAAATTTGAGACGACAAACCATAAGATATCCGAGAAAAATCATCGCACAAGAAAGAACAATGGCTTTTGTATCGGAATCGATCGGAATCCATTTCTTTACCTGGGGGCTTAAAAAAAACAAATTGGCTGCAACTGCCGCAATAGCTGCAGCAGGAATCGGAAGTCCCGTAAAGTGCTTTTTTTGGGCCTCTTCTAAAACGCTATCTCCCTTGGCCTCCTTCGATTTTACACTGAAGCGCACCAATCGAAGAACTCCGCAAAGGGAAAAGACCATAGCGGCCGTTGCGCTCAAAAAAGAGAGAAAAGTCCCCGGATCTGAAGAGAGAGCCTTCAGCATCAATACGCTTGGAGCGACTCCAAAGGTAATCGCGTCGGAAAGAGAATCAAACACAAAACCAAATTCACTTTCTGCGTGAATGGCACGAGCTAAAGCTCCGTCAATGAAATCGGCCAATGCCGCAACCAGTAAAAGAAAGACCGACATTTGGACTGCTTCGTAATCGCCAGCTCCCGGTTCGAGAATGTTGATTTTGAAAATAACGAAAAGACCGCATGCAAGAGCAAATGCGGTGATGACGTTTGGGAAAAAAGAGGCTTTTTTCATAAGGATCCTTGGAGTGGCTGTTCTTCAAAAGAACATCCACTCCAAGATATACCACTTAGAAATATGACTCAAGCCGCTTTAGAACCTTTATTGTGCCCTGGCTGAGAATGACGGATATAGTACTGGTATGCCGTTCCACCTAAAACACCAAGAAACGCAAAATAAAGGAATGGCAAAAAGAGAGCAATTGCGATCTTCATCGCCTCTGCTGCAATAGTATATGTCTTTTTCTCCCCTGATGAAAAAGAATAAACTTTTCTCATCCAATGGTCCATCGTCGCAGAGAAAAAAAGACCTACAGCCGCCCCTAGGCAAAGAAACAAAACAACCCAACCCAAAGTTCCCACAAAAAGGTGGGTCCAAGCAGACAAAGCACCAACAACGATAGCGACCACAGTTAAAGTCTCTACCAGGTACTTATGCCCGAATTTTTCCAATCCGGAGAATTTCTCCTTCATCTTATGTAAATCTAACTTAGCCATAAAAACACCTTAATTTCACAACAACCGCACTTAATTATGATTAAACATCAAAAATAGTTTAAAAACAATAAAATCAATAAATTTTATTACAATCAAAACGCAAGTACAATAAAATGAATGACCTCCTTCAATTTTTCTCTGCGCCCCCCATCCCCCTCTCTGCTTCCCTTTTCTTCAAACAGGGAAACAGAAGACCGCTCTTAGAATTCGGTATACGAAAATCCTTCCTTTGAGCAAAAATAGATACGCTTCAAAAAAATGGGATACAAATTATTTGAAGGTATGGTATAGCAAAATTCGCGGGCTACTTCTCCAAGAGACCATTTTAAAAGTCCCCCTTAAGGTAAGATATGAAAAGCGAGCGACTCAAAAAATTAGAAACAGAACTGCAAGATCTCGAGCAGTGGATGAATCTGGGACTTGTCCCCAAAAAAGATATCGAAAAACATAGAGAGGAAATCCGTTCTCTTTCGTCTAAAATTGAAGAGGAAAAAGAACGTCTCAGGTTCATGAAAGAAAACGGGGAAATGGAAGAGTATGTAACCCCTAAACGATCAAATGCCCGCCAAGCCTACGCAGAACCTCATACGCTTCCCGATATGGATATCGGAGAAAATATGACCGATGCGGGCCTCGATATGGAAACGGAAACGTATGAGATGGAGACCGAAACATACGAAGAAACAGAGGGAGGCGGTGGAGGCTCAATTGCTGGAACAGAAGACGAAGGGACCGTCGTTGAAGAAGAGGAGGAAGAAGATCCTTTCTCCGACCGAAATCGATGGAAACGGGGGATCTTAGAAGATCCAGAAGCTGATAACTGGTAATCCCTTTTACTCAATCGGCGCCATATTGGATAAATGGTATGACACGCGCCTCGCTCTATTTCCACATCCCTTTTTGCTCGAAAAAGTGTCCCTATTGCCATTTCTACGTCATCCCAAACTCCCCCTCTTTTCATCAGATTTTGGAAGAGGGACTCTCCCTCGAATGGGAAAAGAATCTCCCCCTTCTTGAAGGCCTCTCCATTGAATCAATCTATTTTGGAGGGGGCACCCCCTCTTTCTTCGTCCCTGGAGGTGGGGTTGCCCGCTTGCTAGAAAAAATACGAGGCAGCCGCCTTGCGCTTGCCTCCGATTGTGAAATCACTCTCGAGGCCAATCCAGAAGAGGCTTCGCCAGAGCTTTTTTCCTCGCTCCTTTCTGTGGGGGTGAATCGATTGAGTCTCGGAATCCAATCACTCGATGAACGATCTCTCCAATCGATCGAACGGATCCATACGGCGCAAAAGGGGAAACAGGCAATTTTAGAGGCTCATCGAGCGGGCTTCCAAAATATTTCGATCGATCTCATGTACGACCTTCCTGATCAAACAGAGAGCAGTTGGCTCTCGACATTGAATCAACTCTCTTCTTTGCCCATTCAACACGTCTCTTTATACAATCTGACGATCGAACCGCACACTTCGTTTTATAAAAGAAAAGAATCGCTCTCTTTCCCTCCCCCGATCTCTAGCCTCCGGATGCTCAATCAAGCAGTACAAACGCTCACTTCTCTTCAATTTAAACGGTATGAAATTTCGGCTTTCGCTAAGCAATCATCATTCTCTAAACATAATATCGGTTATTGGACGGGCCGCCCTTTTCTTGGATTTGGCCCTTCTGCATGCAGTTACTGGGAAGGAAAACGATTTCGCAATATTTCCCATCTACAGAGATATACGAGGAAACTAAAAGAGGGGATTTCTCCTATCGATTTTTCAGAAAAACTCCCCTACCTGGACAGTCTCAAAGAGAGGCTTGCAGTCGAGCTGCGCCTGATTGAGGGAGCTGATCTAAACGAGGATCTTCCTCCCGAAACGAAACAATGCATCGAGCGTCTGATCGAAGAGGACTTTCTCAAACGGAACGAAAAAAAAATCTGCCTCACCGAAAAAGGGATTTTGTTCCATGACACGATCGCCTCCGTAATTGTGTAGAATTTTCCTATTTGATAACCTTCCCGATAGCAGATTTTTTTCTGGACTCGAAATCATCAGCTACAATATACAGTGTATTAAACAGAGCTACACCTACTACATCTTGTGGGTGAAAGAAAAAACAGGGGAAGGCTTATCATGAAAAAAAGCGGAGATACTACAACGTCGTTTCTCGATGAACTCAACCTCAAGGGGGGAGGGAAAAAAAAGGATCTTGTGAAGGAGATGCAGTACACGGTCGTTAAACGAAACGGAACGCTCGTTCCCTTTCGACGAGAAAGAATCCGGAAAGCTTTAGAGGCGGCATTTCGCGATACAAAAAAGATCGCGGAACCACAAAGTCTCGATTCTGAGTTGCAAAAATCCATTGATCAAATCACCGATCTCGTGGTGAAACAGGTGCTCCACCTAGCTGCAAAAGGAGCTTCATTGACGGTCGAAGGGATCCAAGATGTGGTGGAAGTAACACTTATGAAAAACAACTACCATGATGTGGCTCGCGATTATATTTTGTATAGAGATGATCGGAAGATGAAGCGGGAAAATAGCGCGCTCCATTTGAAAATTTACAGAAGAGACAAAACGACCCCTACCCGCTTCAATCCCATGAAGATTGCCTCCTCGATCGAAAGAGCGTTTCGAGGCGCGAGAAACATCGAAGAACAGACCCCCGATGATGCAATCGAGTTGATCAACTTACTTACCCAAAAGATCGTCTCTGAGCTGGAAGAGCTCTCCGCAAAAGGCGACATGCTCTACATCGATATGGTTGAAGATCGGATCGAAAGAGAGTTGATGAGCGAAAAGATCTTCGACGTCGCTAAATACTATATTCTCCACCGAGCAGAAAAAACCAAAGGGACCATTCAGGTTCTCTCTTCATCTTTAGACGATCCCGCCGTCTCTCGCCAGTTTGAAGTAGTCACCGCGGATGGAAGCAAAATCGTCATTTCTGAAGGGATGCTGAAAAACCGCCTCCAGTTTGCTTGCCGAGGGCTCGAATCGCTGGTCTCTGTCGACGAACTTCTCGAATCGGCCATTATGCAGTACTACATGGGAATGAAAGAAAGCGAAGTCGATCTGGCAAACATCTTCGCCGCGAAATCGAAAATCGAAAAAGAGCCCGCCTATTCTCAGGTCGCCTCTCGGCTTCTTCTCGATGTGCTCTATCGAGAAACAATGGGATTGCCCGCTTCCGATTCAACGCTTGCCAAAGCACACAGACAGTACTTTAAAAAATATGTGAAAGAAGGGATTTCTTTAGGGCGCGTCTCCCCTCTGCTTCTCGATTTCGATCTCGATGAATTGGGCAAAGCGATCGATCTTTCTCGTGACGATCTTTTCTCTTACTTAGGACTGCAAACGCTCTATGATCGATATTTCATCCATCATGAACAAAGACGCCTTGAAACGCCTCAGATTTTCTGGATGCGGGTTGCGATGGGTCTTGCGATCAACGAGGGGGAGCAAAAAAATAAGCGGGCGATTGAATTTTATAATATTCTCTCCGAATTCTATTTCACATCGAGTACGCCGACTCTCTTTAACTCGGGAACGCTCCATTCACAGCTCAGCTCTTGCTATCTTTCAACCATCATGGATGACCTTCACCACATCTTCAAGGTGGTAGCCGACGATGCGCAACTCTCCAAATGGGCAGGAGGTATCGGCAATGATTGGACAAATGTGCGAGCAACTGGTGCCCATATTAAGGGAACAAACGGAACGTCTCAAGGAGTCATCCCTTTCTTAAAAGTCGCTAACGACACGGCAGTCGCTGTGAACCAGGGAGGAAAACGTAAAGGGGCAATGTGCGCCTATCTCGAAACGTGGCACCTCGACATCGAAGATTTTCTCGAGCTGCGTAAAAATACGGGCGACGAGCGGCGCAGAACGCATGACATGAATACAGCCAACTGGATCCCCGATCTTTTCATGAAACGGGTTAAGGAAGGAGGGATGTGGACTCTTTTTAGCCCAAGTGACGTTCCCGATCTGCACGATCTCTATGGGCAAGCGTTTGAAAAACGGTATGCCGAATATGAAATGATGGCAGATTCAGGAAAAATCAAGGTATTTAAGAGGATCGAAGCTCTCCAACTGTGGAGAAAAATGCTCAGCATGCTCTTTGAAACAGGCCATCCTTGGATCACCTTCAAAGACCCTTCTAACATCCGCTCTCCGCAAAGCCACGTGGGGGTTGTTCACTCTTCAAATCTGTGCACAGAGATTCTTTTGAATACTTCCAAAGAGGAAACCGCCGTGTGCAACTTGGGATCGATTAATCTTCCCAAACACATGACGAAAAAAGGACTCGATGAAAAGAGGCTAGGCAACACAATCCGGACCGCTATCCGGATGCTCGATAACGTGATCGACATCAATTTCTATCCTACAGTAGAGGCAAAAACGGCTAACTTGCGCCATCGCCCTATTGGCCTTGGGATTATGGGATTCCAAGAGGCTCTTTACATCCAAGAAATCGGCTACGCCAGCCATGAAGCGGTCGAATTTGCCGATCAAAGCATGGAGATGATCTCCTACTATGCGATTTTAGCCTCCGCAGAACTCGCCGCTGAAAAAGGGACTTATAGCTCTTATAAAGGATCGAAGTGGGATCAAGGACTTTTACCGATTGATACAATCGATCTGCTTGAAAAAGAGCGGGGCATGAAGATCGATATTGATCGCTCCTCAAAACTTGATTGGACACCTGTCCGTAGTGCAGTCAAAAAATGGGGCATGCGCAACTCCAATACGATGGCAATCGCACCGACTGCCACCATCGGGAATATCACGGGAGTCACTCCTTCGAATGAACCGGTTTACAAACACCTGTTTGTCAAATCGAACCTTTCCGGAGAATTCACTGTAGTCAATCCCTACTTGGTCGAAAAACTCAAAGAACTTCACCTGTGGGACAACGAGATGATCGACGATCTCAAATACTTTGACGGGTCAATCCGAGAAATCGAGAGGATCCCAGCAGAGATCAAAAACCTCTTCCTCAATGCCTTCGAAATCGAACCTGAATGGATTTTGGAATGTGGAGCGAGACGACAAAAATGGATCGATATGGGACAATCGCTCAACCTCTACCTAGCAGAGCCGAGTGGGAAAAAACTCCACCAGATGTACATGCTCGCTTGGGATAAGGGACTTAAAACCACCTATTACCTTCGTTCTCTTGGAGCCACTCAAATTGAAAAGTCATCGATCGATATCAATAAACGAGGCTTACAACCCCGTTGGATGAAAAGTAAATCGGCCTCAAGCAACATCGCGGTCAATCGGACAGAAGAACAACCAAAAGCCTGTAAATTAGGAGAAGCCTGTGAAAGCTGCCAATAAGGAAAAAGAATTTCTCGGAACCGAAAAAAGGGTAGACGTCAGTCGCAAAAGGCTCATCAATTGCCACGCGGTCGACGTTAACCAATTAATGCCTCTCAAGTACAACTGGGCTTGGGAGCACTACCTCAATGGATGCTCTAACCATTGGATGCCTACAGAGGTCTCTATGGCTAAAGATATTGAGCTTTGGAAATCGGATAAATTAAGTGCGGATGAAAGACGAGTCATCCTCCGAACGCTCGGCTTCTTCTCGACAGCTGAAAGTTTGGTTGGTAACAATATCGTCCTGGCGATCTTCCGCCACATCACCAACCCAGAAGCGAGACAGTATCTGCTTCGCCAAGCCTTTGAAGAGGCAATCCATACGCATACCTTCCTCTATATTGTCGAATCGCTCAATCTGGATCAGGGGGAGGTGTTCAACATGTACAACGAGGTGAACACCATCCACGGAAAAGATCAGTTTGAAATGGAACTGACAGAGGCCATTTTAAAAACTGATTTCTCCACAAGAACAAAAGAAGGAGCCCAAAAGTTTCTCGAAAACTTAATCGGCTATTATCTCATCATGGAAGGGATCTTTTTCTATAGCGGCTTTGTGATGATCCTCTCCTTCTTACGACAAAACAAAATGGTCGGAATCGGAGAGCAGTTTCAATACATTCTTCGAGACGAAACCATCCACCTCAACTTCGGGATTGACCTGATCAATGGGATCAAAGAGGAAAATCCAGATCTCTGGACGACAGAATTCCAAGCCTATATCATACAAAAGATTAAGCAGGCGGTGGAACTGGAGGTCTTGTACGCTCAAGATTGCCTACCTCGAGGAATCTTAGGTCTTACGGCACCTATGTTCCGCGATTATGTGCAACACATCGCTGATAGAAGACTGGAGAGAATCGGGCTCAAAGCTATCTATCGATCCAAAAACCCATTCCCGTGGATGTCTGAGACGATCGATCTCGCTAAAGAGAAAAACTTCTTCGAAACGCGAGTAACTGAGTATCAGTCTTCTTCGAACCTGACATGGAATTAATAAGCGCCTGATTGACCCCAATTTTTTATTGGAAATTTGATGCTTTAAATTCGGTTTTCTTGGGCCATTTTGGAGTGGAACGAGTGTATACCGAAACAACCTGAAGAGGCGGTTTTTAAGCTGCGCCAAAGAGCCGAATTTTCGCGATCGCACCTACCTTTGTATTTCTTAATGCTAAGGCAGTTGCGACCGCAGAAACGAGGACCATTTTACGCGGCCTAAAAACTGATTCTTCAGGTTGTTTCGGTGCCTCATTCCCTAACTACAAATTAAGGAATTGACTGGCATGAGTGCAAAGAAGATTACTCTTGGTCAGACCCAGAGGAGTCATTGTCTGCAACATTCTCTGCAGGGTTCTCTGCAACTGTTTCATTATTAGCTTCAGTTGCTTCCTGAGCAAAAACAGCAAATGAACTAAAAACGAAGAACATAGCTATCAAGTGTTTGTACATAATCTACTCCTATTGTGTTATTTGTCTTAGAAAGACGGCGAGATTCTACATCAGGTGAATAATTTTTTGCTACTATTCTTGCAGATATCGGAAAAATCAGATAGAATCCGAATCGAGAGACGACCTGATTTTTGGGGTCGCTCTCCTCAGGAATTGCCACAAGATGCGGTAACCCCTAGGGGAAGAGCGAACCCGAAAATCGGGTGGGAATAGGAGGATTATGCCCAAGAAGAAAAAAAAGCCGACAAAAAGAAGAAAGACAGTTCCTGCTGCAAAGAGAAAAAAAACAGTGAAACGTCGAAAAAAAACGATCAAAACGTCTTCTAATCACGAATCTCATTGGGCTACCTATCGACAACTCCAACAAAAAGTAGACGAAGCATGGGCTCGTCTAGAAGCGGATGTCCAGAAAAACGCTTCTCCCGAAATTCTTATGCGGGATAAAAACCACCTGCTTCTCCTCCTTGGCGAATGCAACTATATGGCCAATGAGTGCATGCGTTTTGCACAAGCGCAAAAAACGCAAAAGATGTAACCTCGACGCCGTACATGTCAAGATCCAATTCTCTTCGTGAGGGAGATTCCTATCATTCTTTTCGAATCACCCGAAAGCTCCCTCTTCCAGAACTAAAAAGCACCCTGATTGAAGCCATCCATGAAGGAACCCACGCGAGGGTTTTACACATTGGCAATGAGGATGAAGAGAACCTTTTTTGCATTTCCGTTCAAACACTGCCCTCCTCCTCAAATGGAGTGGCCCATATTTTAGAACACATCGTTCTTTGCGGATCGAAAAAATTCCCTGTGAAAGATCCCTTTTTCTCAATGACAAGAAGAAGCCTTAACACCTACATGAACGCTCTGACAGGACAAGACTTTACCTGTTATCCAGCAAGTTCCCTCGTGGAGAAAGACTTTTACAATTTATTCGAGGTTTATCTCGACGCCGTATTTCATCCAGAGCTCAAAAAAATGAGTTTTCTGCAGGAGGGACATCGGATAGCATTTAGGGAACCTTTGAATCCGAAAACAGAGCTCCAATTCCAAGGAGTTGTCTACAACGAGATGAAAGGGGCTCTTTCGAATATCGAGAGCAGGCTTTGGGAAGCGGTGATGAAACATCTCACCCCCGATCTACCTTATGCGGTCAATTCAGGAGGAGCCCCTCACTCTATACCCGACCTTTCCTATGAGGAACTCAAAGCATTCCACCAAACGTTCTACCATCCCTCGAGAGCTCTTTTCTTTTTCTACGGCAATCTCCCGCTAACTGGACACCTTGACTTTCTTGAGAAACAGGCTCTGCAAAATGTAAAAAGAATGCCTCCCCTCCCTTCCCTTTCTCTACAAAAGCGTTTTTCTTCTCCCGTTAAAGCTTCTGCTTTTTACCCCATTTCTAAACAAGAATCTCTTGAGAAAAAAACGTGGATTGTCTTTGCCTTTTTAACAACGCCACTAACAGACCAAGAAGAGATACTCGCCCTCTCCCTGCTCGAGAGTCTCCTGATGGAGACCGATACATCTCCTTTAAAAATGGCTCTGCTTAAATCAGGTTTGTGCACTTCGGCTGACTCCTCCCTCGATGCAGAGATGAGTGAAGTCCCCTTTTCCATTGTGTGTAAAGGATCGGAAAAAGAGGCTCTGGCTCCTCTTAAAAAAATCCTCTTTGACACTCTCAAAAAAGTCTCTTTTTCAAAAGAAGAAATCGAAGCATCGCTACACCAACTCGAGTTTGAAAGAACAGAGATTGGAACAGGAGGAGAACCCTTCGGTCTGCATCTTTTTTTTAGAGCAGGTCTCATTAAGCAACATGGCAGCAATCCAGAAAACGCTCTTTTAATCCACACTCTGTTCCATCAGCTCAAACAACAGCTTGCAAACCCGAATTTTCTGAAACAACTCATTCACAAGCACTTCCTTAACAATCCTCATTACGTAGAACTTACGTTTCTTCCTGATCCCCATCTTGAGGAGAGAGAGGCGCAAGAAGAGGAGAAGAAACTAAAAAAACAAAAGATCGATGAAAAAGCGATTTTACGAGAGGCCAAAGAGCTCGCAGCCTACCAAGAGGAAATCGAAACCCAGTCGGTCGATTGCCTTCCAAAATTGGCCCTTTCTGACGTTCCGCTTCTCCCTCGACGCTTTCCTTTGAACGAGACCAAAGTGGGAGCTCTTGAAGTCTACCATCATGACTGCTTCACAAATCAAATCCTTTATGCAGACCTAACTTATGATCTGCCTCCCATTGAAGAAAAAGATCTCTCTCTCGTTTCCATTTACAGTCGATTTCTCTCCGAAATGGGGACGACAAAGCGCAATTATCAAGACACCCTTCGCTACCAGCAGGCCTATACCGGGGGAGTCAATACTTCCTTAGCCCTCCATATCTCTGAGCAACACCCCACCATCTTCCATCCAGCTCTTTCGATGAGAGGAAAAAGCCTCGCCCCCTATAGCGATAAACTCCTCTCCCTTTTTGCCGACATGCAAGGAGGAGCTGATTGGACAGACACCAACCGGGTGCAGGAACTTCTTTTTCAAATGGGGACTCACCTCCAACAACGGATTGTCAAAAACAGCCTTTCCTATGCTATTCAAATTGCATTTGCAGGGAGCGCAATCCCCTCCTTTGTGTATGAGAAATGGCATGGACTATCCTTTTATCATGAAGTGGTTCGCTTTTTGCAAAACCCTAAAAAGTTGGGCTCTGAGCTCGCTCGGATCCAAGAATTGATTCTTGGAAGGGGAACTCCTCACCTTGTCTTGTCGTGCGAGCAAGAAGTTTTTGATCAGCTACAAAAAGCGCAGTTTTTTGCTCTTCCTGAGAAGCTCATTGCCCGCCCTCTTGTCAAATGGGAATCCCACTATCAACTCTCCCAAGTTCCCTCCCAAGCTAGATGCATTACCGCGCCAGTTGCCTTTACAGTGAAGGGACTTAGAACCGTCACTACAAAAGACGCCTATGCCCCCCTTCTTCTCATCGCAGCAGAACTTTTTGACAACTGCTATCTCCATGCAGAGATCCGCGAAAAAGGGGGGGCCTACGGAAGTGGCGCCTCCTACGCTCCCCATACGGGCAACTTCCATTTCTATGCATTCCGAGACCCCCACCTTGCAAAAACAATTGACGCTTTCACAAAAGCGGTCGATCTCATAGGAAAGGGGAAATTCACGCTCCAAGACCTCGAGGAAGCCAAGTTCGGAGTTCTCCAATCGCTTGACGCTCCCATTCCACCGGGAAACCGAGCGATGGTTGCTTACTCTTGGAAAAGGGCAGGAAAAACAGATGAAGACCGAAAGCAATTCAGGAAAGCCATTCTTGAAGCAACTAAAGAAGAAGTCGTTGAAGCGGTCCAAAAATGTCTTGTCCATACCCCTTCTCAGATCGTCTCCTTTTTAGGAAAAGATCTCTACGAGAAAGAGCAAACTCATCTCAAAGAACCTCTTTCCCTCTTGCCGATTTAACCCTTTTTTTCTACAATTGGATCTTCTCAATAGAACCCTGGAATGCATCATGAAAAAACGAATTGTTCCTTTTATTGTTGGAAGCCTTTTATTGAGCCTTTCTACCGAGGCAAATCCCCTCCATTCTAAAGCCGCGAATTTTCTCGAAGAATCGTCGAGAGCATTCACTCAGGTGGCCGATAAAGCGATGCCCGCCACAGTCTTTATCAAGGTGCAGATTGCGCAACAAACACCGGATATGCTGACCCCATTTGATTTTTACGGAGATGACATCTTCCGAAAATTCTTCGGGCAACCTTTTCAACAACCTCCTCAACAGCAACCCCAGCCTCAAACAGCTGGTGGTTCAGGGTTTTTAATTGGCAGTGATGGCTATATCGTCACGAACTACCACGTTGTGAAGGATGCCTCCCAGATCACAGTTGTCCTCAATGACGATAGAGAATTTGCCGCAACCGTTAAGGGAACCGATCCAAGGACGGATCTTGCCCTTCTCAAGATCGAAGAGACGAACCTTCCCTACCTCACGTTTGGAGACTCAGACACGCTGAAAGTGGGAGAATGGGTAGTTGCCATCGGGAACCCATTTGGGCTTGAAGCAACCCTCACCGTGGGTGTTGTCAGTGCGAAAGGGAGGCAAGATGTTGGGATTGCCTCTTATGAAGATTTCATCCAAACCGACGCAGCCATCAACCCAGGCAATTCGGGAGGTCCCCTCCTTGATCTGGAAGGGAATGTGATCGGGATCAACACGGCCATCTTTAGCCGCAGCGGAGGCTACATGGGGATCGGGCTTGCCATTCCAAGCCGTATGGCAAGACACGTAATCGATCAACTTGTACATGATGGGAACGTGAGAAGAGCCTATTTAGGGATTGTCTTGCAACCAGTAGACAAAGATCTGGCAGAAGCATTAACAATGGATAAGCAAGAAGGGATTTTGATTTCTGAAGTGGTGAAGGATTCTCCCGCAGCGAAGGCTGGACTGGTCAATGGAGACATTATTCTCCAATACAACGATAAACCCATCAAAAACGTCACAAAGTTCCGCAACGATATCGCAATGATGATCCCCGGATCAGAGATCAAGCTTCGTATTTTGCGGAATAATAAACAGATGACCATCGTCGCCACGCTGGGAACCCAAACCGAGGGTGAGGCGATTTCTGCTGAACTGATTCAAAAGATTGGACTCCAGCTCGAAAACCTCAGCCCAGAAATAGCAGCTAAACTTGGGCTTCCTTCAGATGTGGAAGGAATTGTGATCTCTAAAGTAAAACCGGGCTCTCCAGCAGCTAACGCCGGCTTGCGACCGAACTTCCTCATCACTGGGATCGGGACTAGTATGAACAACCAAAAAAAAGTCAGAAACGTCACCGATCTCGAAGATGGACTGAACGAGCTCAGTGACAAGAAACACATTATCTTATTGGTGAGACACAGCAATTACCAGAGGTACTACACGATCCGGATCAATTCTTAAAGGAGAGGGGGGGATGGTTCCAGGTCCATCCTCTTTTACGAAAATATTCCTTCGCAAGGCGCTCCCATTTGAGTGCCAAATCTTGGCGACCCCGGTCATTCACGGCCCATTCTTTCATCCTGGGAAGATCCTCGGAAAGATGCTGCATATTTGTATCGAGATACCGAGGGAAGATGTTTTGTTCCATTTGCATTATGGAGCGTTTTATCAATTCTTCTAATGTTCCATTTCGCCTCAAGGCTCTCATGGCTGGGCGCAGTTCTAAAGGACGAGCGGGATCGGGATGCCTGCCTAAACGATGAGATCTTTCTGCAAGATTGTCGGAAGCCTCTCTCGTCATCAAAGCTACTCCGTTACCGACACCCTCATCTTGAGCAGATATCGCCAACACTTCGCCTTCTCGACTAGCTGCATGAGAAGCCTCTCTCGTCATCAAAGCTACTCCGTTACCGACACCCTGACCTTGAGAAGGAGTCGATGGATCTTTTAACTCTTGACGAACAGCAGACTCTTCCAAATCGAAGTCCAGTTCGATGATGAGTTGACGAAGAATGGGGTTGCCTTGCTTTTGCTCTCGAGTAGAGGGTGTCAACGATTTTTGCCACTCTGGACTAACTGCATGAGAAGGTCGCCTGGTCGATACCTGGCCTACTAACTGAAAGGAAATTGGCAACGAAGCCTTCCGAGCCACGTCCAGCTTGCTAAATCGGTCCAAATCCTGCCATAAGGGGGTAAAGAAAGGCGGTTGCAAAGTCGAGGAAAAAGGAATAGCCTTTCCCTTCTTTTTCTCGGGTGTTGGCTTCATCTGAGGAAAAAGATCACCCCCTTTTTCTTTTTCTCGTTCCTTCTTGGGTCTCATCCAATAAAGAGTCAGAGCAAAAGCCGCTCCTCCCACTAGCGCACGAGGGAACAGCCGACCACCTTGGATAGAGGGGATTACCCCTTCTTTTAAGAGGGGAGAAAAAGGCGGAGTTATCGTTCGATTCGAAGTTGTTACAAGGGCTTTGCACCTTTGCGGCAAAGGAGGGGTTTCTAAGAACGTCGCAGTCAACACTTCTTTCTGTTTATTAAGCACGAGAAGAGCCTTGTCACGCTGCGGAATAGGTAGAGGCGCGGAGAAGACGGGGCTGAAGGATGGAGTCTGTCTCGATAACACCATGAGAGCCTTATGACGCTGAAGAAGAGGTAAAGGCGTCGAGAAAATGGGGTTGAAGGATGGAGATTCCTTTTGCGTAATGGGATCGTAATAGAACATCGGCCGCTGAAACGACATTTCCTCTGTCGATCGCTCCTCCTTCACTCCCCCTCTTTTCTCATCTTCATCTGGTTCTTCAGGATAAAAGTGAGTCCAAAAAGGTTCTTTAGGTTTCAGCAAAGGCCAACACAATTCGATTGAATGGTCCATGCATTGCTTTTCCTGGTTCTGACGCGCAGAAAGATCGGCTTGTACGCTTCGAAACGTAAAGGCAGAAGTTGCAAAGCAAAAAAAGTCTATTACCCCCTCTCTCACCCTATAGACTAATGATCTCGCTACAAATTGATTGTCCAGAACAGAACCATTTGCTTGACAATTGGATGTAATTGATGACATAAAACCCCGTACACCAATTATAAACAAATTAATAAATTACATAAACAAATAAAATAAATTTTATATGAATAGCAAATAAACTTCGCGCTTTTTAATAACAAAATCGTTGCAGTCGTGGAACTTCGGCATTTTTCGCGATGAAGTCACTCGGGAGAACTTTCTAATGAATTGAGAGTCAGAATGTTAGAACTTGTAATTTAGACCGGCAGACTCGCCTCCTTACGCGCTTTTCGCGACTTCAGAAATTCATCCCCTTTCAGAATCACTTCTTTATTGGGAATATTTCCAAAGCTTCTTTGTTCTCCCGGCATCGACTTCAACTTGTTTAAAATCGGGAGAAGGCGTTTTTCTAGTTGCTCCTCGCATTTCTCGATTTGAGTGCTCAGTTGATTCCTTTGGTCTTCTGAGGGCAATTCATCCACTTTCTCTCGAGTCTGAGGAAGATCCAAAAGGAAATGTATGTCGGTGGTTGCGTAAACAAGACCTTGTGGCTTCTTTTTTCTCTCTTCTAAATAATTATTGAGTTGCGAAAGCTGCGTTTTCTTCGACGGCTTTGGTAGAACAGAACGTGGCGCCGGTCGAGTCGTCGCCGCGAGTTCTTTTTTTAGTGGGTTTGAAGGCTTTTTGGCAACAGGCCCTACTTGCGGCAGCCTCGGTCCACTATCTCTACTCTGGTGAGGCACCTTGCTCTGATTCGGTCGTATCGTCGTCTCGATTTTTCCCAATGGATTTATTGGATTATTGCTGCGTGAGGTCGTCTTGAGAGCGACTCGACTTAAACGGCCTTTTTGCTCCCGAACGCTTTCCTCTGTTTGAGCCTTTGCTTGAGAGGATACTTTCGAGTCATTGTCCTTCAAATCAATTGTGGAAGTTTCTACAGAAACTTGAGATGGACGTGGAAAACGGGACGAGGCTCTACTAGAAAGTATAGCTGGCCCGCCGCTACGTGGCCCACAAGGAGAAGATCTGATTGAGACCATAGATGATCGATACGTTTCCAAAGAAGATGCGAGTCCTGATAGAGCTACGTTTCGACCGGGAAGATCTATTAATGAGAGGCGGGGAACTACTGGGTCTTTATCCTTAGGTCGGAGCTCTTTAAATTGCTTTATTGCGTTAGCCAATTCCCGCTTCGTGCTGTTGGCGACCTTCTCTTGCTCTCCCATCTTCCCGACCTTCTCTTCAATCCAAGGAAGCTCTTTTTCTAAGACCTGTCTATAAGTCTCAAGGGCTCTTTCGAGGTCAGCCTTTTCTATCTTTTCTGACTTATTAGCTGTCACTCGGTCTTTGATAGAGGGAAAATCTAAAAGAAGATTGACTATATTCTCCTCTTGATGACGAGAGCGAACTCCCTTCTCTTTTTGACGAGTCGCATCTATCTTCCTCATTTCTCGAAACTTCGTAGCAATCGTTTGCATTATACTTGTGAAATCTCGATTTACCTTGCTCCGTTTTGGTTGCGGCGCCACTTTGCCCACGGAGTTTCTCGATACCGCCGCCGCTTCTAGTGGATTTCGGTGAGTCATATGAGGTGGTCTTGGGGATGTTATGGGGGTAGACGCTGTTTGCGTCATCGCATTGCGCCTGTTTTCTAAACGCTCTGTAATCCTCATGAACGGTAGATTGGGCACTCTTTGTGTGTGAGGCGATTTATCCCTATTTTCTTCTCGTGGTGAGGGATTAAACGACCTCCCCATTTCTGTAGAAGGGGAAGTGGGATGTAAGTGCCTATCCCATCCCTCCCGCTCTCCCACAGAAGAAGATGCGTTTAAGTGAGTTCTATCTGAAGGAGCTCTTGAGAACGATCTGGCTGAGCCTGGCCATCGAGGAGTTCCCCCCGCCGAAGAACGATAAAGATTGGGAACATCTTCGACGGAAGAGATGGCCGAAATCACGGCCTGGGGAGATTCAATCGAAAGATTTTGTTCCTTACGCGGGGATAACGGCGGCGGTTCGAATTCCCGAGGCAAAAGAGGAACCGTGAATTTTCCTTCTTCTCTTACTGAAGAGCGATTCTCTGCAACATCGTCTGCTGGTATCAAACTAGGAATGAGAACATCTTCGATGGAAGGGATGGTCGCAATCGCGGGCCCGGGAGCTCTAATCGAAAGATTTTGTATCTCAAGAGATCCAAATAAAGGTAAAGGCTGCTGCCCGAATACCGGCGCCGAAAAAAGGACATGCTTCGGTTGCTTGACGACAGGCGTTATCTCCTTCTGATTTGGTATATCGGTGATTTCTGGTGTTTTTTCTTTCTCTTTAGCTCTCGCTAAGGAATAAATAGTCAGGGCAAACGCGGCTCCCGCTATCAGAGCGAAGGGATTCATGGGTAGTCTACGGACGGGCTGCCTAACGGTCATTACAGAAGCTTTCAAAAGAGGAAAAAAAGAAGGTGTCATCATTAAAGCACTGCTCGATGGGAAAAAGCATTCTACCAATGATGGGATTGAAAAATAAGGAATAACGGCTCGGTTTGGCGCCGCAATAAGCGCTTTTTGATTTCTTGGCAAAGGCAGCTTCGATGAGACAAAAAACGGGGTATCCACCTTCGGTTGTGGTATGGGATCTTGAGTCGGTATCCATCGCTCATAGCGAGGAGACGATGAAAGAACCCTCAGCATAGCGTTACTGCATGAGCGAAATAATTCTGAAAGCGAAAACAGAGACAAGGAAGGAACGAGAGCTCGGTTTGACGCCGCAATAAGCGCTTTTTGATTTCTTGGCAAAGGCAGCTTCGATCGGAAGAAAAACGGGGTGTCTATTCCAGATTGTAAAACGAATGTCTCCCACTCATACCGAGAAAATCGGGAACTTTCTTCATGACCAACTTCTTCTGGGAGGACAACTGTCGTTAGATCACTCCACGTCTCATCCCGAACTGGCGCGTCAGGATTTTCAGACGATCTAAACAGATCAAATGATTGTATCCACGGACAAAGCAAAGGGCTTCGCTTCGATTCAGTAATCTCCCATTGATCGATAACCAACTCAAGACGCCAAGTCCGATCTAAAATCGAAAGAAGAATCTCCCCATCAGGCACCTCCTCTTGAGGAATTTGAATGGGTTGTTCGCTTGGTCTCTTTATCTCTTGAGGAATTTGAATGGGTTGTTCCTTTGATCTCGTTATAAAGAACGAAAGAATATAGAGAAATAGGCGAATTACTATCTCTACGACTTTATTGATCGTATCAATCACTGCAGTAGAATAGGCCTTCGTAGTTGTTACTCTGGAAATGAGCGTCTCTTCCCGCGACCTAAAAATCGATTCTTCAGGATGTTTCGCTATAGGTAAACCTATTCTACTAGAAGAAATTAGTGTAGAAAACACAAAAAAACACCCTAAAAAATTCGAAAGCAATAATAAACAAAACGATCAATTATATGAATGATTAAAAAAATAAATTACATCAAACAGTAATTGAAAATATACTTTTACACCCAAACAACCTGAAGAGTCGGCTTTTTAGCCAACGAGAGATTTTTTACGATCCCTAAATCCGAGCTCTTTTGGAATCGGAGTGGGTACACTCTAAGGCTGCCATCATGGAAGCGGTGGTATTTTGAAGAGGGGGTAAGGATCCAAACGAAAGCGAATAGAGCTCATTTTCTTTAACATCTTCTTTCTCTTCGACTTGAGAACTTTCTTTCTTTTTCGATCTCGTCGCGAAGTAGAGAGCCAAAATAGTGCCGCCTATCAGAAGGACTAGAGGAAAAAATTGGGGTTTCGATGCGCGACGTGCAGACATTATTACAGAGGGAATGTGGAATAAAGAGGACATCATCATTACATCGCTTGGCCGGAAGAATACTTGTGGAAAGGAGGGATGTGGGAAGTAGGAAATAAGGCCTCTGTTCAAAACGACTGTAACTGCTTTTTGATTCTGGGGTAAAGGGTGATTCGGTAGATAGAAAAATGGAACAGTCTTCGCTTTCGGGGTAAACAAATCGGGAGAAAAAGAAATCCTTCGAAAAGCTTGTATCTGCGCGGCTCCTACCTCAAATTCTTTATTTCGAACAATAGAGCCTATTGCGATCTCAAGCACTTTATTTGCGAGGGCGGCGATCTCCGAGCAAAAATTTTCACAGTTCAATTTAGATAAAATCGTTGCTTGACAAGGGACATGAATTGACAACATAAAAAAACCTCAAATCAATATAACAGAAATACTAGTCGAAAAACTACATTAAAAAAAACAAAAGAATTATTTTTAATCTCTCTCAATTATAAAAGAACCGAAACAACCTGAAGAATTGGATTTTTAAGCGCGCCAAAGCGCCGAATTTTCGCGCAGCTTAAAAACCTAATTCTTTAGGCAGCCATTAACTCGCAAAAAGAACGCCTCTCTCGGAGCTGCTCGTTCAAAAAATGTACAAAGTCGAGAGGATTACAGATTTTGGAGGTCTCGCGATTCTGTGATCGTCCGAAGAATGCGGTCTAAAACGAGTTCTGCTTCAAAAGATTGGGGAGAAGGCCCCTCTTCCATCATTCTTTGAAGCATCTCTCTTTCTTTGAGAAAAGGAACTTCTTCTTCAAGTACCTCCTTCCGAATAAGGGATCCTTGCGATTTTTCGTAGATTTCTAGTTGCTTGCGAATCAAAGAGAGTTGTGAGGCATGGAGATCGCGCTCGAGTTGTTCCACCTGAGCTTCTGCTTTTTTGACCTCTCTCTCGGCAAGCTCTAATTTTTTTTGGAGAAAAATCACCCTTTGTTTCTGCTTGGTGAGAGAACCTCCTTGAACGACTTCATCATCCCAATCGATGAGCCGAGAAGAAAAACATCCGGTGAAACAGAGGAATAGGGAACAGAATAAAAAAAGGTAAATCATTTCATTTTTTCAATAAATTGCTGGAATTCGGGAGAATCTTTTAGATTGAGAAACTCTTGTTCTTTTAAAATGGTTTCCAAAGGAAGATTCCCGAACTTCCACGCGGCCTGGAGCCACCCTCCTGAGAGCCGAGCTTCTTTGAGATGAGCAAAAGCTCTAGCGCTGCGAAGGGCCATCTCTTGACTTGGGGAAAGTTGATAACAGGTTGCCGAAATCTTGGCAACGAGAGGATAGTTTTCATATTCAGATGCGAGTTGATGCATAAGAGGCAATGTCTCATCTCCTAAAGTCTCTTGAATAGGAAGGAGAAGGTCATAAGCCTCTTTATGTTTTCCTTCGTTCATGAAAAGGATTGCAAGATACTGGGCGGCGGATGAGGCGAGCATGCCTCCGCTTGCTTGCTGGTGCACTTGTTCAAAGCAGCGAATCGCTTTCTCCTTTTTTCCTTGTGCTAAAGCGACTTCTCCTTCCAGAAGAAGTTTCCGATTATCATCGTCTCGGTCTTTGGCATTGGCGATACGACTTTTTCTCCACAGATCAAAACTTTGAAAAGCAAATAAAAAGAAAAGAGCTCCCGCCAAATAAAACTGGATCAGAAGAAAGGCAAAGGCCAAAAGGGTCGCAATGATAGCGCCTAAGATCAATGAGGCTTTAAATCCTCGAATCCCAAAGCTTGCTTCTAAAATGATCCGGAGGAGTTGTCCTCCGTCAAGAGGAAGAACCGGCAGAAGGTTGACAATGGTCCAAAAGAGATTGGCCACTTGGGTGATTTTGAAAATTTGGTAGACGGGGGGACTTAGATTCCAGGTATGAAGGGAAAAAGTGGCAAATAGAAAAAGAAAAAAACCAAAAAGAGGGCCGTTGAAAACGATCAAAAATTGTTGCCAAAATTTGAGTTTGGGTCCCTCGTAACTCGTAAGGCCTCCGAGAGCGACAAGCTGTATTCTCGCTTTTTGCTTAAATAGGCAAGATGTGAGGGCATGCCCATATTCATGGATCAATACGGAGAAAAAGATGACGCCGATCCACATGAGGGCCCCATAGAGATTGCCTCCACTATTGACCCATCCAATGAAGGTGGCAAGCAACCAAAAAAAGGGGTGGATGAGGATGGGAATTCTTCCGGGAATTTCAATCATAGTAATACCTTGTCCTTCGAGGGAATCCGCAAAACTCGATCTGAAAGGGGTTTTGCAATTCTCTTCTTTATCTGGTAGAATCTCTTTTCGGTAAATAGCGATGTTTGAGTTTATCAAAAAAATCTTTTCTCCATTTAGCAAAATGCGTTCGCTCTTAGGAGAAAAGATCGTTGCTCTCTTTTCTAAAAAGGTGGACGAGTCTTCCTACGCTCATCTAGAACAGCTCCTCTACGAGGCCGATGTGGGGCCTTACATCGCTGAGGAGTTGGTGCAGAAACTCCGGACTCACATGCGCAAAAACCCTGATCCAAGCACAATTCTCCCGTTTTTAAAAGAGCAAATGCAAATTTATTTTGTCTCTCCCTCTCCTCTTCCCAATCACCATCCTCATGTCATTGTATTTGTGGGAGTCAATGGAAGCGGGAAGACCACCTCACTTGCAAAATTGGCGTTTCATTACCACAAAGCAGGAAAAAAAGTGCTCATCGCGGCGGGGGATACGTTCCGAGCTGCGGCAGTGGAACAACTCGAAACCTGGAGCAAACGAATTGGTGTGAACATTGTCAAGGCTCAATCCCACGGGGACCCTTCTGCGGTTGCTTTTGATGCGCTTACCGCAGCAAAGGCTAGAGATATCGATGTGGTTCTCATCGATACGGCAGGGCGTCTGCAAAACAAAACGGATCTGATGCATGAGCTATCCAAACTGCGCCGGATCTGCCAAAAGCAGATTCCCGATTCTCCTCATGAAACGCTCCTCGTCATCGATGCCACCATCGGGCAAAACGCGATAGACCAAGCAAGAACCTTCCATCAGTTCACACCGATCACAGGCATTGTATTGACAAAACTCGATGGTTCTGCCAAGGGAGGGATTGCGATTCCTATCCAAAAAGAGCTCAAAATCCCCATTCTTTGGGTAGGTCTCGGAGAGAGAGAAGACGATTTTATCCCTTTTGATCGAGATCGCTATCTGGATGGCTTGCTCGGAGAAAATCAATAATCTTCTCGCCACTCACCATCACCTAAGTGCGTCCCCCATTGGTCAAAAAACAGACCAAAGCCGTCTCTTTTCCCTTTTTTCCATTCTCCTTCATAAAAAAACTTATCGGGATACTTCATCCAGCCTCGACCGTGTGGCTTCCCATCGACCACAGCTCCTTCATAAAAACCTCCTTCTGAATAATCGATTCTCCCCTCTCCCGTTGCTTTATCTTTGGAAAACTCCCCTCGATAACAATCGCCATTGGCATACTTAAGCTCTCCTTTTCCGTGTCGTTCACCCTCTGTGAATTCTCCAATATACTGATCTCCCTCAGGGAAAATAAGGATCCCTCTGCCATGGAAATCTCCTTTGTTAAAATCCCCGTGGTAAGTGGCTCCATCTGGGAAACGAACAAAACCATATCCTTGAGGAACACCGTCTAAATGATTTCCAAAATACTCGGTTCCATCTGGGAATACCAAATCTGCTTTATCTGGCCAGCGTGAAAGCTGCTGAAAATCGCTTGAACAAGGTGGGGGGTGTATTTCTTCACTACTACCCTCCCCTTGTTCAAGCGGTTTTTCGGAGCTTTGACTCTGCCCAAAAACCGACTTTTGAATCCTTTCCAGGATACCCGTTCCTCGATCGATCTTTTCAATACTCCGCTCGAGAAAACCTTGATTCCAGAGTCCCTTCTTTTCGATTCCGCCTTGGTTGGTTAATGTGAGAGTCCCTTCCCCGTGAGGTAGGTCATCTTTCCAATACCCTTTGTAGGTGTCTCCGTTTTCATAAAACATGCTCCCAAATCCGTCCCGTTTTCCCTTGAGGAGCTCTCCTTGATAAAAACCTTCAGGAAGGGGGAGACTCTCTTTTACTCTCTGGTCGAATATCTGTTGAACCTCCTCTTGGATAGTATCGAAAAAAGACATCCAACGATTCACTGGCTCCGTCGAAGCTCTTGCAGGAGAGGGTTCCCTATGAGAACTTATCATGGATCCTCCTGACTTGACCCATCGGAACCACGAGCTCCGTCATGCCACTGTTCGATCCTTTTTGAACCGTCGGGTAAAGTGACTGTCACCATCCCCTCAAGAAGGCCTTCTTTCCATGTCCCTTCCCAAACTGTTGTCCCTTTTTCTGAACGAACAGTCATAGAACCTAGGCCGTGAGGGCAATTGTCTGCCCAATGGCCTTGGTGAACGCTTCCATTCCTATAGTACATAATCCCCTCCCCATTTCTGCACGACCCCGCTTTTGTTCTGATAATATCTCCTCGATAGACTCCATCCGAAAATTCGATGGTTCCTGTATGGAGAATTGGGGTCATTTCTTGACAAGGAAATGGGTCGGGAGGAAGACTCCTCCTTACAGAAGACACCATACGAAAAACTCCTTTGAGTGCACCTGCTTAAAAAGAAAAGGGGAGAAGGTAACTTACAATAAAGGTGTTCACTCCACTGGGTGCCGATTTTGCAAGGACCCGCCTTATATATTCCAGCCGAAGAGTCCCCCACACACCTACACTATGACCATACCGTAAACCCACATCGATTGCTTTTTCTCGCACTTTCGCATACCCGTAAAAATGGTCGAGATTTACATGGACGTGACGTCCGTACCCATTGATCCCCTCTGCATAAAAAGCCCATTTGTGGATATCATCAATATTGGTCTCTATCGCAACGATCCCTCTCACCCAAGGAGATCCGCGGTTAGCATGTCCTAAAGCGCCATAAACCCAAGTCCTAAATAGCCAATGGTTTGAAGCTTCCCACTCTTTGCCGAGAGAAAAATTAGCCTCGACATCCAGATTACCATGAGAAGAGCAACTGATATCTCGCAAAGACCGGGACGAAGTGGCTCGAATACTGGCTCCTGTAACAAAACTAAAAGGATCTCCGATGATATCATCTAACCAAAGATACCTTGCTTGCACAGCAATCGATTGAAAATGAAACGAGTTCTTTGTCGTATCGGATAGCTGAAGATCTGCATCGATACTCCAAACAGGGGAGGGGGAAAGATCGAGCCCTAAATAGAGAACATTCGATTGAAAATGGGAGTCTAAAGAGGGTATTGCGTTTTGAAAGGAGTCGAATCGACTATAGGCATATCCACCCAAGAAGTGAAACTGGTAAACATCTCCAAACCAGGGCTGCATTTCAATTGCAAACCCGAAGGAAAACAACGAGAAAGAGAGGAAATAAAGGAATTGTCTCATTCAATTCCCTGAGAAGCAAGCCATCTCTCTGCATCAAGGGCCGCCATACAACCCGATCCTGCAGCGGTAACCGCCTGTCTGTAAACCCAATCTTGCACATCCCCTCCAGCAAACACGCCTTCTACAGAGGTATAGGTTCCGTTATGAACAAGGATGTATCCCGTTTCATTGGTTTTCAGTTGGTCTTTTAGAAACTTCGTATTGGGCTCATGGCCAATTGCAAAGAAAACTCCCCCCGCCTCCTTTTCCTCCGTTTTCCCTGAAACAAGATTTTTTAGGCGAACCTGTTTTACCACGTTATCGCCAGAAATCTTTTCAATTATTGTATTCCACAAAATCTCAATCTTGGGATGATGCATCGCTCTCTCTGCCATGATTTTTGAAGCTCTGAGTTCATCTCGTCGATGGACTAAAAAAACTCGGCTTCCGTATTTGGTGAGAAAGAGAGCCTCTTCAACAGCGCTATCCCCTCCCCCGATCACATACAGGGGGCGGTTACGGAAAATGGGGGCGGCTCCATCGCAAACGGCGCACGCAGTGACTCCTTTTTGCCAAAATTCTCCATCTCGAGATCCTTCAATATCGAGCCTCTTAGCTGTAGCCCCAGTTGCGATGATGATCGCTTCTGCGTGAACTTGGGTGGTGGCTCCTTGAATGAGGAAGGGGCGTTTTGAAAGCTCGACTGATACAACATCTTCTGAAAAAGCTCTCGTTCCAAAACGGAGAGCCTGCTCACGAAAAGCATCCATGAGCTCTGGGCCCAAAATCCCTTTAGGAAAGCCAGGATAATTCTCCACCTCGGTGGTCGTCATCAATTGACCTCCCGCAGGCCCAGACATAAAGCCTTCAAAAAGAACAGGATCTAGGTTTGCCCTCGCCGCATAAATCGCCGCTGAATAACCAGCGGGTCCCGAACCGATAATGACCAGTTTTTCCTTTTTCATTGCATCCCGATTGAATGGGAGTGAGTCTACACTGACAAAAAGTTTTTCTCAAGGTGTACGAATTCGGTAGATTGGATCCACGTCGGCAGTTCCCGACCGGTTGCACGCAAGGTCACTGAGCTTGCCATTATCTAATCGATAGACCCAACCATGAACGGTGAGAGGCTGCTTTCGATCCCACGCTCTTTGTACAATCGTTGTATGAGAAATATTTTTGACCTGCTGCAAGACATTTAACTCAACCAATCGATTATACCGTTGCTTCTCATTGAGAATATCTTCCAGCTCGGTGCGATGAGCGGCGTAGACATCGCGGATGTTCCGGAGCCAGTTGTCGACAAGACCTAAATGGTGGTCGGTCATGGCAGCTTTAACGCCCCCACAATCGTAGTGACCGCATACAATCACATGCTCAATTTTCAAGATATCGACTGCAAACTCCAATACCGATAGACAATTGAAGTCGGTGTGAGGAAAGAGATTTGCTACATTCCTGTGTACGAAAAGCTCTCCAGGATCGAGTCCCACGATCTCGTTTGCAGGGACCCGACTATCAGAACAACCTACCCAAAGATAGAGCGGGAGTTGATCCTTAGATGTTCTAGCAAAATAGTCGGGATCTTTCGATGTTTTGGACCTCACCCAGTCGGAGTTATTTTCAAAGAGAAGACGGAGCTTATCCATTTACCTACCTTAATCTCGACTTTTTACATTTTTTGCTGGCATCTCCGGGGCGTGCGTTCAAAAAATGTACAAAGTCGAGTTAATGGCTTTGGGAGCGAAGATATCCAAAAAGAGTCTTTCTTTCAATGGAAATTTTGTAAGGCGAGCTGATCGCGTAAGAGCTGTTTCGCCCTTTCTCCTACCCAGTGGTAAATAATCGCTTCTGGATTGGTTCCATAGCCAATATTGTGATTATAAATAGAAGGAAGGTCGAAGACAAGGCTCTTTGTTCTGGAGAGGATTTCGGAGAGAATATCTTGATCTCCTCGAAATCTGTGATTTTCTTGCAAAGAGAGCTCTGCCCATTCTAAGAGAATCGACTCTCCTCTTTGGAATGCGATGACCCCTGAATTGTATACCGGAAATGATTCAAAAGTCGGCTTTTTGGCCGGCGTGAAAGCTGCCGATAAATCATTTCCGGTATATTTCTCTACCCGATCTCGGGTAATTGCTAAACCGCAGCAATCCAAAACCGCAAAAAGAGGGGCTAGAGAACCAATCACTTCACAATCGAGATCGAGCCAAAGGCTTTTTTTGTAGGGAGATCGGAGACAGGCAAAGGGCTTTTTAAACCACGCTTTCCGAAAAGACCAAAAGCTCTCTCCATACTTTTGTTCCCAATCATGCGCAAGACTCTTTTCCACTTCTTCTGCATCTTTAACAAGACAATCCAATAATGGGAGATAGACCAGCTCCCCTCTCTTTTCACACCATTTTTTAGCTTCTCGAGAAAGCCCAAAATCGACAAAAGAAACAGGATAGGCATTGTGCTCTTGTAAACGGCTCCAAAACCAAGGAAGAAGCCATTCTTGAGAAAGGTCAGAGGCTACGACAATCCCCTCCCCTTCAATCAGGCCTTCTTCTCTAAAGCGACCGTACTCTTTAAGATCGATACCCATACTGTTCGTGGCGAAGCATGAAGAAGACAATGGAAATCCACAAGACAAAAATGGAAAGTGAGACATAACTTGCCACTTCCAAAAGATAAATCCCTGAAACGGCCTGAAGGGCTAAAATGCTTAAAGAAACAAGGGCTTTAGAAGACCTGTAGGCAAACACGTCGATCACAGCTTTAGCCCGAAATTTTTCATCTAGGCCAAAAGGGATATAGAGCATCTCTCGACTCACCGAAAAGAGTGAAAAATCAATGGCTTTCATGATCACGTAAGAAAAAGAGATGAAACCAAAGGTAGGAATAATCCAAGAGCAAAGAGCCGACCCAAGGAGAATGAAGGGGATCAAAAGGTGGGTTTTTCTTAACCCGAGCCAATGGATCACAACGAAACTACCAACAGCTTGTAAACCAACGCTTAAAAAATTCGTAAGCCCAAAGAGTTGCCCGTAATAAGAGGTCCTTAAATCTTTGTCTACGATGGCATTTTCAAGATAAGCATTAAATCGAAATTCCATAAATCCAGCGGAGACTTGCATGGCGACAACAAGAAGCAAAATGGCCATTAAAATCCGATTACGACGAATCAGAGAAACACCTTCCGATGCGCTCGGATTATCCATCATCTCTTTCTTAAAAGATCCCCTCGTCATCAAACTGCACGAAAAGGCTTTCGTGAAGGCCCAATAGAGAAGCGAGTAAAGGGGTAAGGTGAAAAAAAACAGTGTCTCGGAACCCATGGATAGGGCTGCTAGACTAGGTATTGTACTCCCTACACACGAACCAATTGTTCCCATTGCAAAAATCAACCCATAAAGATACTTGGTTCTTTGTGGGTGAATGGTGACGTGGATCATTGACCACAATTGTTTGAACATAAGTAAGATATAAATATCTTTCCACATGCACTGGAGGAAAATAAATTCAGGATAAACCGGCAACACAAGCCCCGCGATCGAATTGACCAAGACCACCACTAAAGAGACGGCGATCCACATTCTAAAAGAGCCTAATTTGGGTAGAAAACGGTTGTAAAGATAGATGGCGATAAAATTAAGAGGAACGGTTGCCATCCACAGCCAGGGAATCCCAAGAGAAGAAAAAGTGGTCAAGAAGATGGCGTGACTTGCGGGTCTAGTGATTCCGTATTCGGCTGAGATACAAAAGCCGCAAAGCATCGCAAAAAAGACAAACCATCTTTCTTTGGTTTTTAAAGAGCGAACTTCTTCAATTCTTTTTAAGGAGGCTTGAACCGGATTTAAGGGACGTTTGACATTCGATGACGCAGGAACAACGGTTGGGGGAACATGATCTCCCAAAAGAGGATCAAAACGGGGGAAGAAAAAATCGCCTACCTTACGGAAAGAAAACTCTTTTAGCATGTGAGCCACTTATCTAAGAAGTGAACAAGATTAAGATCATACTCGGGGGAGATATAGACCCAATTTGAAGGTTTGGAAACTGTTTTGACGAGGAGATCAGAGCAATCTTTTGCCTTGCGGATCACCACATGTCGATAGGAGACAGGGAAACAGAGACGATCTGAGGAAATTTCGGCACCATTGAATTCCCATTCAATATCGGCATCTGTCAGTTTATTGAGTGTTTTAAACTCTTCAAGATCTTTTGGGGTCATAGCATCTGGAAGAGCGATCGCTCTAAATCGGTGCTGTCGGAAAATGACACACTGGGCGTCCTTGTGCCCGGGTTGTTTGGGATCCTTTGCGGCTTTATTGAGCGCAGAAATCACATCCGTATCGCTCACAGACAAGAAATCATCAATGCTATCGAGCATCTTTTTAAAGTAGACAGCCTTCATGTAGCGCTGCAGATGAAAATTATAGGCCTTCACAGAAGAGTATTGGTAAATGCGCCGGTGCATGAAATGGCGAGCCAAGAGAAGCGCCTCACAAGACTCGAGCCCATTCTCATCGATCCCTAAAAGGAGCTCGTCCCCTCCACGGTCAGGACTTGGCAAAATCCGAAGGGTTTCAATGAGTTGGTGGTAGTCGAACAGTCCATAAGCCACTCCCGTGCTCTTTGAATCGCGTAACAGATAATCAATCCGATCAGCTCCAAAAAAATCACCGGTGATCAGTTCCGAAACAATCCGCTCCCAAGGAGAAAATGGCGTGCCGATCAATGCTTTCCATTTTGCCTCACCAATAGAGACTTTCTTGATATCTTCAACAATATCCCGTTCAATCAAGTCCTCCAGGTAAGCAGGAGAGGCTTTGAGTTTATTCCAAACAGGAGCAAGATATGCGCTGTCGATGATTTTTAGCGTCCAAAGTTCATGTCCATTTTTCCCTAGGATCTCTTTTTCAGCTACATGAGAAAAAGGCAAATGACCCAAATCATGACAAAGAGCTGCCATCCGCAGAACTCTTCTCCAATACAAATAGTCTGACGAGCCTTTTCTGGGGACAAAGTGAAATACATCGGGTCGAATCGATTTACAGATCTTGTCAAACATCATAGTCGCTAGATGCATCACACCAAGCGAGTGCTCGAAGCGAGTATGAGTAGCTCCTGGGTAAACAAGATAAGCAATGCCTAGTTGGTGAATGTAATGGAGCCTTTGGAAGGCGAGTGTGTCAATTAAATCTTTCTCAAATTCATCAAAAGGGATAAAACCATGGACCGAATCGTATATTTTTTTATCGGAATAGAGGAAATCCTTAACCATAAAAACTTGAGTCCTTGAGAAACAATTACTTAGAAAAGAAAAACCCCATTCTTCTTTTAAGCAACATTATTCCCGATCGGCCGATTCGAGAGCAAGGAAAAGGAGGAATACATTTAAATGATTGAATATGAAGATTTTACAAAAGTTGATATACGAACAGGCAGAGTTGTGAGAGCAGAAGATTTTGTGGGAGCCAAAAAACCGGCCATCCAACTTTGGATTGATTTTGGACCCGAAATCGGGATCAAGAAATCATCGGCACAGATCACGCACTATTACAAAAAAGAGATGTTGATAGGGAGGCAGGTGCTCGCAGTGGTGAATTTCCCTCCGAAGCAGATTGGGCCGTTTATGTCTGAGGTGCTCGTGCTGGGAGTTGGGGACGACGCGGGGGCAATTGTATTGATCGGGCCCGATCAAGCCGTCCCCAACGGAAGGCGGGTCCATTGAAGAGATCAGGTTTGTTGGGCATAAGAAAGAAAACAGGATAACGCCGCGAAGCGCAATCTTCGGGAAAGCCCAGAATCCTGTTCCCCCTCATTTGCAAAAATAGCTTGTGGTCAGTCACTTGCGAAGAAGTTACTGGGGAGAAAAAATAAAGCGGGAGACCGGTTACACTTCTTCTCTGTGTCAAAATTTTAGAGCAAGCTTCTCATCCCAAACCCTTCTTGAGAGGAACAATGGCTCTGTGCTAGACTCGAGGCGATGGAAATCTACGAAATAAAACCTCATGATTTTTCCTCCCAGCTCGAGGTAGCCTGTCTCTACGTTGAGAGAAAGGGTAAGTTTTTGCTTTTAAAGAGAGCCGCTCACAAACCTGAAGGGGGCACGTGGTGTGTTCCTGGAGGAAAAATAGAAAAGGGAGAGCCTCCCGAAGAAGGGGCGATTCGAGAACTCTTTGAAGAGACCCATTTGCGCCCCTCCGCAATCAAAATGCTTCGCGTTCTCTACATCCGAAAAGGGTCTTTTGATTACGTGTATCATATCTTCGAAGTCGAAGTGGGAGACAAAGAAACAGTCATTCTTTGCGATGAAAGCGAAGACTATGTGTGGGCATCGCAAGAAGAGTGGAATCTCTTGCCCCTCATTACGGGATTCAAAGAATTGTTCTCCAAGTGTTTTCCATGAAAAAGCAATTCTACTTCGTCCGACATGGACAAACAGATCATAACATAGGAAAACTAAATCCTCTCTCCGAACATACAGACGAAATTCCTTTGAACGAAACGGGAAGGGGCCAAGCAAGAGCAATCGAACCTTTGATTGCCACGCTTCCAATCGATGTGATTTGCGCAAGTCCTGCAAAAAGGGTTCTCGAGACAAAAGAGATCATCACAAAGAGGATCTCAGCCCCCCATTATGAAATTGAAAGTCTCGGAGAGTGCTCAAAAGATGTCTGGCAAGAAATGAGCAAAAAAGGGATGTATTCTTCAGTCCCTCAAGAAGGGGCAGTGAATCTCTTTGTGGAACAGGTAAAGCGAGGATTACTGGAGGTTCTTGAGTTTCCCGGGACTCCTCTCGTTGTGGCTCATGGTGGAGTCCACTGGGCGCTTTGCTCTCTGATGGGCATTGAAGAACATAGTTGGGCCATTCAAAATTGCTCTGTCGTCTATTTTTTTACTTTGGATGGAGAGAAATGGGAAGCAAAAATCCTTTAATTTCGGTTTGCATCCTCGTGAAAAACGGGGAAAAAACGATTCAAAAAACTCTCGATTCGATCGTCTCTTTTCCCGAAGTCATCGTCCTTGATACAGGATCTACTGACAAGACGCTAGCAATCGCAAGACAATATTCCAACGTTCGGATCGAGCAGGCTCCTTTTACTAGTTTTGGCGTTTTAAGAAATGAGCTTGCTCTCATGGCCAAGAATGATTGGATTTTTGCTCTTGATAGTGATGAGGTGGTCTCCCCACTGCTCTTGGAAGAGATCCAAGGGCTTTCTTTAGATCCTGCTTATGCCTACGAAATGAGAAGAGAGAACTATTACAACGAAAAACGGATTCGTGGGTGTGGTTGGAGCCCCGACAAGGTGGCCAGACTCTACCACCGACAAAGGACGCAATTCTCCTCAGATCGGGTCCATGAATCCCTTGAAACGAAAGAGCGCCTCTTACTCAAAGGACCTCTCTTCCACACGCCCTATCTCTCAACAAGCGACTTTCTGAAAAAAATGGAGCACTACTCCAGTCTCTTTGCCGAACAGCACAGAGGGAAAAGGAAATCTTCGGTTACAAAAGCGGTGGGGAAAGCTCTATTCACCTTTTTTCGAAGCTATCTTTGGAAAAGGGGTTTTCTTGATGGGAAAGAGGGGTTCTTGATCTCGTTTTATAACGCCAACACCGCTTTCTACAAATACATCAAACTCGCTGAAAAGATCGGCTCTTGCCAGAAATAGCCCAACTTGGTTAGATCCGAGATATGGAAAAACAGGGCCTTTTCGAGCTCATCTTTTTGTTCGGTGCAGCGCTCTCAACAACTTCTATATCTCTTCATCTCCTCCAACCTAAATCTTTGGTAAGTCAGCCAATTGCTCAAAACACTTACCTCGGACCCACAAGTCCTCTTCCCGGAAATCCTCAACTCATTCGGGTCGAACTTTTGGTCAAAGATAGCTCGGATCTAGCTGGCGTCCAAATCCAAAGCGTTACCTTCGATGGGCAAGCAATCCCCTTAAAACCTCGCGATATTTTTGGGAAGAGAGCCTCAGCGAGTTTTCAGCTCCCTCCTGGCAAATACACTCTTCGCTGGACGGTCAATCGAGACAAAATCATTTGGCCGAGAACGGTTAACCATGAAGAAGAGGTCGATCTTAGCCCAAGAGATCTTTGGGTTCAAATCATGATTGAAGGGGATTCTGCGTCGATTCGGTGATCCACTCAGAGATCTTCCTTGCAATTCTCGGCGAATAGAGAAGCGAGATATGTCCTAAATCCTTGATAACCATATGTCTATCAGAATTACTACCAAGAATTGCTGAGGTATGAGGGATGATGATCTGATCGGTCTTTGATCCAATGTGATAAAAAACCGTCCCCTGAGAGTTGCTGATCGCTTCGGATAGAGCAACTAATTTGGGAGAACCCCTTTCCATCTCTCTTCCATCCGCACCAATCGCGATCTTGGCGATATGGGTGCCCGAGAGAGGAGAGCCAATGGTGATGACATGAGTTATCTTACCTGGAGGAGCCAATTGAGTGGCGTAAAGAGAGCTCACCAATCCTCCCATCGAGTGCCCAATCAAGATCAGATCGGATCTTCCTGTCTCTTTCTCGATCTCGATGGCCTTCTGCGCCACTTGTCTTGCATGGTCCTCGATCGAGGCAAAGGGGCGCTTTAAATTGAAGGTATAGATAGGTCCCTTTCCCAGCTTCGCTAGCTGTCTTTTTTGATAAATCCAAGCGGAGCCGTTGTGGAGGTAACCATGGACCATCAAAATGGGCTGCCCACTCCCCTCTACTTTTTGTTTTCCAAAATAGGCGGAAGCGCGACAAATGCCAGACAAACAAATTCCAAAGATTTCAAATGTGATCGCATGAATCCAATGAATGAGAGAAAAGACGATCCCCTCTCTTTTTGAAGCGAGGTAGTTCAGGAGTTTCAAAAATCCTAAAAATGCCAAAATAAGAGCGATAAATAAACCCATAGTTCTTCTCATCTTATCGATTTGCCAACAAATCGTCAAAAAAGGAAAATCCAGTCCATATGAAAAAAAGATTAGAATCAAAAGTAGCTCTCATTACGGGGAGTAGTTCAGGCATTGGAGAAGCAACCGCTCTTCTCTTTGCAAAAGAAGGGGCCTTTGTCGTTGTTTCGGACATCGATGATGGCCAAGGAGCTAAGGTGGCCAAAGCGTGCGGCCCTCAAAGTCTCTACCTGCATCTCGATGTGCGAGAAGAAAGAGAATGGGCGGAAACAATCCAAGCCATCTTAGAGCAATTTCATAAGATAGACATCGTCGTAAATAACGCGGGGATCACCGGTTTTCAAGAGGGGTTTGGGCCCCAAGATCCAGAGCATGCCACGCTTAAAAGTTGGAGAGATGTCCACGCTGTAAATAGCGAAGGGGTTTTTCTCGGCTGTAAATATGCGATTCAGGCGATGAAAGAAAACAAGAGCGGATCGATCATCAATATCTCATCAAGATCAGGACTTGTGGGGATTCCTGGAGCTGCCGCCTATGCATCAAGCAAAGCCTCTGTTCGAAACCACTCTAAAACAGTTGCTCTCTACTGCTGTCAGCAACGCTATAATATTCGATGTAACTCGATCCATCCCGCAGCGATCTTAACTCCGATGTGGGAGCCTATGTTAGGTTCTGGGCCTGAACGGGAAGTAGCTCTTGCTGCCATCATGCACGATATCCCGATGCGAAAAATGGGAACCCCTGCTGATGTGGCTTACGCGGCTCTTTTTCTCGCCTCTGACGAGTCTGCCTATATCACCGGCATTGAACTCACTATCGATGGCGGGATCCTTGCTGGCGCGGGCGCCCCACCCTCCAAAAAATAGAAATGCCGTTTTTGACCTATCTATCATTTAACATATTTATTTTAAGAAAGTTACACCGTTCATTGACTTTCAAAAGACAGAACAATCAAACTGCTAAGCATTAAGCAACAAACACTTAAAGTTTATTTTCTACATTTAACATAGTTGACAAATTATTTTAATTTAATATAAAATATATTTTATAATTAATCAATAGGTATTAAAAAATGAATGATATTTATCTATTATCCACCAGACAAGTAAGCCCACCGCTATCCCCCGTACATTCTCAAAATCCAGCGCCTACGAGAAACAGTGCTCTAGAAGAAAGCGAGCCTGATTATTTGGTGTCTGCACGGAAGGCCGCTATTGAAGCGCGGATAGCCCTTAACGATGCGAATCGAACAGGATGTCCTACATCGATCGAACGCGCAGCTAAGGTTTATGGAAGAACTTCCGAGAATGTCGTACAAGCAGAGTATGATTGGAGGGCTGATAAACAGTTTAAAGAAAGGAAAGATGCTGAGGCAGCTAGACTTGCTCAAGTAAAAACAGCCGAATCTAGATACCACAGTAACCCAATGAACTATTCTGCAGAAGTTCGGACGGCAGCGGAAAACCTTCAATCGGGCAGGGAAAGTTACAAAAACATGCGACAATGGGGCTGCTCACCAATGGATTGCCATAGAGAGGGGGAAAGGATTAAAAAAGCAGAAGACGATTTTGTTTCGTTGATAACAAAAAAAGCGTTAGGTCCTGACTGACAAAGCGTTGTTGAAAAGTGCACACTCTGAGTGTAAAGTTTTTGTTTGGAAAAAAAACAAACATCAGAGGTGCAACATGCAAGACAATTTTCTGGCTTCTATTGTTTATCTTATCGACGATTTTTGCAAGGATTTTGAACCCGCATGGACAAAAACCTTAGCGGAATTTCTTTCATCGACCCAACTATTTTGACTGTCCGTCCTGTCAGGAGAATTTCTTCTCATCGAGTTTTTCGTAAAGCGGCTAGGCGAGGGAAAACACCAACAGGGTGGTTTTTGGTTTCAAACTACACTTAATCATCAATGAACGAGGAGAAATTTTGACTTTCGCGTTAACTTCTGGCAACGTCGACGACAGGAAGCCGGTTCCAGGACTTGCCAAGGATTTGTGGGGGAAATGCTTCGGAGATAAGGGGTATCTCTCGAATAAGCTTTTTGAGGCGTTATGGGAAAAGGGGGTACAATTGATTACCAGATTACGAAAGGGCATGCATAAAAAACCGATGTTTCTTTGAGATAGGGTGTTGCTTCGAAAGCGAGGTCTGGTAGAGAGTGTCCACAATAAACTCAAAAATGGCTGTCAGATTGAGCACCATCGCCATCGAAGCCCAAGCAAATTCCTGGTCAATCTATTTTTCGTGAAATCTTTAATGAGACCCCTTGAAAAACGTTTTCCGAAAGGCCTCTATCATAATCAGGCAAAGAGCCGGGATCGCGGAGATCGTCCACTCTTCTAGACTCAAGACAGAGACTTGGAAAAGGGTACGGAAGATGGGAACGTAGAGGATCAAGAGATGGAGTGTGACAGCTAAACTAATTGCTCCAATGAGGGGTTTGTTCTTGAAAAAACCGATCTTGCGCAAGGGGAGATGGGATGATCGGAGGATCACGCCCATCGTCCACTCAAAAAGGACGATGCTGCAAAGAACCATCGTTCTGGCAGTCTGCATGGGGAGAGCGTGAAAGGCATATTCAAAGAGGCCAAATACGCCAAGCCCCAAAAGAACGGTCATCCAACAGATTCGGTAAACAATCGTCTGGTTGATCAAAGTGGATCCAGGAGATCGTGGCGGTTGTTTGAGCTCATCTCCGTGTACTGGTTCAAACCCGAGAGGGATTGCAATGATTGAGCCTGAGACTAAGTTAATCCAGAGAATTTGGAGAGGAAGAAGGGGCGCTTCACCTGTCGAGAGGACGGTAAGCGTTAATCCAAAAAGCTCTCCAAAACAGGTGGTCATAAAAAAAGTGCAAACGTTCTGAAGTCGGTTAAAGATGGATCTTCCTTCTTCTACAGCGGCCACAATCGAATCAAATCGATCGTCAGAAAGGATGATATCGGAGGCTTCACGAGCCACATCTGTTCCGCTTAACCCCATCGAAATGCCGATATTGGCAGCTTCTAGAGCAGGGGCGTCATTAACCCCATCTCCTGTCATAGCGACAATATGGCCAATGGATTGAAAGCTTTTCACAATGCGGAGTTTGTGAGCCGGTTCTACACGAGCAAACACCGAAATTTTCTCAATTTTTTGAGCAAGCTCTGATGCTTCTGTCGCATCAAAATCTTGCCCTACCATGACCCCTTCTGTGGGAATATTGAGATCACTTGCGATAGCAAGAGCGGTTTGTGGGTTGTCTCCTGTGATCATCACAACGCGAATCCCAGCCCGATGACAGGCATCAATTGCTTTGACTACCTCCTTCCGCGGTGGGTCTGTCATCCCAAAAATTCCTGCAAAAAGAAGATGTCCTGCAAACTGCTCTTCTGTGAGAGGTGTCGATCCTTTTGGCAAAAGGCAGTCTGCCACGGCGATGAGACGCATGGCACTTTCGCTCATTAACTCCATCCCATTTTGGACTTGCAATCGAATCGTATCATCAAGAGGTACCTCTCCATGAGAAGTGAGGATCGCCCGACTTAAAAGAAGTAGTTTTTCAGGAGCACCTTTGATGCAAATCCGAAGACGATCTCCCGCTTTATGGAGGGTTACCATGTATTGATTTTCGCTCAAAAAAGGAATCTCTTCTGCACGAGGGTACCTCACTCGAAGCCGAGGAAGATCAAATCCGGCCTGCATGGCGGCAACAAGAAGGGCTCCCTCTGTTGGATCTCCAATGACTTCTCCTTTTTGGACGATGTTGGCATCATTGCAAAGAACTCCAATTTCAAGCATCCGATCAAAGACTGGGTGGAGATTTTGTTTGATTTGTTTCATGGGAGAAGTGAGACCTAACGAATAAAGGGTGGTCACTGTCATTTGATTTAAGGTAAGAGTTCCTGTTTTATCAGAACAAATCACCGTGGTAGACCCGAGAGTTTCTACAGCAGAGAGCTTTCGAACGATCGCGTGTCTTTTTGCCATGACGTGCATTCCTGCAGCAAAAGTGACGGTGAACGCAACCGGCAACCCTTCGGGAATCGCCGAAATCATAGCCGCCACGGCAAGCAGCAGTGTGTCAATGAGAGAAAGCCCTCGATAAAGCCCCGCGCCAATTAAGATGAGAATCGCTACAAAAATAGCAATCAACATGAAATGGCCGATCGATGCGATGTTTTTTTGCAAAGGGGTTGGTTCTGGCTTGATCTCAGCAATCGATGTGGCAATTTTCCCTAACTCTGTCTTCATTCCTGTATGCGTGATCACCACTATCCCTTTTCCGTAGACCACAACAGTGCCCATATGAACTAGATTGGTCCTCTCAGAAAGAGGGATATTTCCAATGAGGGGGGCTTCATTCTTTTCAACTGGCATCGATTCGCCTGTGAGCATCGATTCTTTCATTTTCAGGTGAGTTGCCTCCAAAAGACGCCCATCTGCAGGAACGGTATCTCCTACCTCCAACTGAATCACATCTCCAGGGACAAGCAGATCAGAGGAAATAACTTGGAGCTTCCCATTTCTAAACACTTTGGATTTATGGGCAGAAAGGTTTTTGAGAGCGCGCAAGGCCTTTTCAGCTTTCATTTCTTGGAAAAACCCAATCAAAACCATCAAAGATAGGGTAATCACAAGAACAAAAGCATCTAGGAAATCAGAGGTGAACCATTTGACGCCAGCAGCTAGAGCTAAAATCCATACAAACGGGGTGAGAAATTGACGGAAAAAGAGGAGCCATAAAGACGGGTCTTTCGATTGACTGAGAACGTTAGGACCTTCTTTAATAAGTCGATCCTCCGCTTCTACAGAAGAAAGACCTTCTCTCCGCGTGTGTAAGAGAAGAAAAACCTGCTCAACTGTTTGTAAATGCCATTCTGTTTGCATACTTATCCTCCATAAGAGGTCCTATCCTTTTTGTACAGTTGTAAAAATTTTATATCACGATAAAATCCCTGTGGTTTTCTTAACCATCGAAGATCCAGAACACTCCCCACAGAGACCCTCAGCAACGCCTGCTCTTCCGCCCCCCCCTCTCCAGACTCAAACGCAAGAGTTACGGAAATCGCACAAGGAGTCAGGGAACCTGACTGGAGAAAAAGTTATGGTACCCAGGGAATCCCTCAAGTAAGAGGGTATGAAAAACTCTCTCCCGAAGAAAAGGCGGAATTATACCGATTCTTCAGGTTGTTTCGGTATAAACTCGACTTTGTATATTTTTTGAACGAGCAGCTCCGAGAGAGGCGTTCAAAAAATGTACAAAGTCGAGATAAAGAATAGCAAAAATCGACAATCAAAAGAAGAGATGAAAATTTTTATCCTGCACAAATAGGGTCTTTAGATATGATGAAAAAGTAAATAACCGACGTAAAAAACATGAATCCTCTTGAAGAACCGAATCGTTCAAATCGAAACATTGATCCTTGCGTCGTCGTTATTTTCGGCGCAACGGGAGACCTCACAGGAAGAAAGCTCTCTCCAGCTCTCTACAATTTGGGAAAAGAGGGCATGCTCCCCGCTAATTTCGCGGCAATAGGTTTTGCGAGAAGAGAAAAAACCCACGAGCAGTTTCGTCAAGAAATCAAAGAGGACGTCAACGCTTTTTCTCGGACAAAACCGATTGATGAAACGTTTTGGAAAACGTTTCAAGAAAAACTCTTCTACCATCAGTCTGAATTTGACAATGATGAGGGATATAAAAAACTCGATGCCTTCTTAAAGGAGCTCGACTCCCGTTTAGCAACGCGAGGAAATCGGGTTTTCTACCTTTCTGTCCAACCTAAGTATTTCCCCATCATCATCCAAAAACTGAAACAAAACGGACTCCTTTACGACCACAAAGAGACAAACCATTGGTCTCGCGTGATCATTGAAAAACCATTTGGCCGTGATGCCTCTTCTGCAGAGGCGCTCCAAAAAGAAATCGCTTTATATCTCGACGAATCTCAAACCTACCGAATTGATCACTATCTCGGGAAGGAAACGGTTCAAAATATCTTAGTGTTCCGTTTCGCTAACTCCATCTTCGAATCGCTTTGGAATTATAAACACATCGATCATGTGCAAATCACTGTCGCCGAGGATATTGGGATTGGAACGAGGGGCCATTTCTTTGAAGAAGAGGGATTGCTGCGCGATATTGTCCAAAATCACATGATGCAACTTTTATCTCTAATGGCGATGGAACCTCCTGTCTCTTTGAGTGCTTCGGCTATTCGAGATGAAAAAGTAAAAGTGCTCCAATCAATACGCCCTTTCACTTTGTCTGATTTTGAACAGGGGGTCATTCGGGGGCAGTATGGGACAGGGTTCATTAACGGGAAAGAGGTCCTCTCCTACCGGCAAGAAAAAGATGTCTCCCCTCATTCGAAAATAGAAACTTATGTTGCAATGAGACTTTTCATTGACAACTGGCGATGGGCAGGGGTCCCTTTTTATTTACGAGGGGGCAAAAGATTGCCCAAAAGGGGGACAGAAATTGCGATCTTCTTCAAAGATGCACCCGGAGTCCTCTTCCAACAAGGAAATCAGAAGAATGATCCCAATGTGTTGGCCATACGGATTCAGCCCGATGAAGGAATTTCCCTTAAAATCAACTGTAAAGTACCCGGGCCAAGCAGCCCCATCCAACCGGTAAAAATGGACTTTCGCTACGGTTCCTATTTTGGGAAATCTCCTCCTGAGGCTTATGAGAGACTCATTTGGGATTGCATCCAAGGTGATAGCACGTTATTTGCAAGAGCGGATGAAGTGGAGCAATCTTGGAAGATTTTCACACCTCTCCTCCAATTTTGGGAGAATTCCACCCCTCAGAATTTTCCGAATTACAAAGCAGGTTCATGGGGGCCTATTGAAGCTGATGCGATGATGGAGAGCGACCATCGATCTTGGAGAATGCTGTGACGATCCAACAAATTGTTTCTCCGGAAAAAATCGAAACAGAGCTCCTCAAAATCTGGGAAGATCTCTCAAAGGAAAATACGACAAGGGCT
>DAIDIZ010000070.1 GCA_027451585.1 Chlamydiota bacterium | reverse complement strand
CAAAGGGATTCCCCAAACCATTTTCTCGGTGCTCATGTCATAGGCAAGAAGATAAGGCTTGGATACTGTATAAGTTTTATAGGTGCCAATCATAAGGCGGTCATGCACGAATGGTTTTTTTATATGAAAATGAAGCCGTTTTGTAAATTCGGGATCTGTTTTAAAAGATAGATTGTCATTGAGAAATTCTATAAAGGGACAATCAAAAATCCTCTCAAAGTGAGTATAGTTTAGGTTTAATAATTCTTCTAAAGCATAAAAATGTGGAATGGCTTCTTTAAAAGAGCCGGCATTCAAAGCTGCTAATAGAGAATGACCAATCTGTGATGTTTGTTAACAATCACAGAGAATGACCCACCAACGATCGCTGAGAATGACCCTTTTGGCGATTTTTTTTACACCCCTTTTTCCGATCACAAAGAATGACCCACCTCGACAATCACTGAGAATGACCCACCCTTATAGCTCCAAGATCTCATCTTTTTCTTGTTTTTAATACTCTACTTTATTTCAAAATAATTAGCAAGTTAATTTGTTTTTAATTTTGCTTTGTTTTCAAAGTGCTCTGTCATGCGATCACGCCAACCTGCACTCCTATCTGCATCATTTTTTCAAATCATTCGTAGATAAAAAATCTGACTCCCTTGTAGTAAAATTCAACTTCGGAGTATAACGAGGTTGTCAGACCAAAGGCCGCGAGACTCTCAGGGCTCACGGCCGATTTTTTTGCGCCTACGGCGCGTCAGACCAAAGGCCGCGAAAACCTCCTCAGGACTTCCGCCCGATTTATCTGCTTATTTTGCTTTTGTACTCTTGCTCGAACCATGTTTATCTCCTCCTAATTGCTGAGCTGTTTTCTTGTATTCCGCTAGCCGTTGGCTTGGTCCGTCAAGCTCTACTCCTACACCTTTATGAACCAGACGATCCACGGCAGCGCTTCCAATGAGAGGATTGCAAAAGATATCGCTCCACTCTTCTATAGCTCTATTCGTTGTCAGTATGATGGATCTCTTTTCATATCTTTCAGCGATCAATTGATATAGATCTTGCTGCTGCTCCACACATAAATCTTCCAATCCAAAATCATCTATGATCAGAAGAGGAATTTTAATTACATAAGTCAATCTTTTCTTATGCGTGCCGTCTCCTTTACCGGTAAAAATCCAATCCATCATGGCCTTTGCATTTTGGAATAGAACATCATAGCCTCTTCGACAAGCTTGATGACCAAGGGCATGAGCAATATGTGTTTTACCTAATCCGGCCTTTCCAAAGATGAATACATTTCGATTCTTCTCTATAAAAGCGCACCCCGATAGCTCTCGAATTAATATCGTCGGCACTGTAATTCCCTCTCGAGTAAAATCAAATGTCTCCATGGTTTTATTGAGGTCTAACCGACTTTTGGCTAGCCGTAGATTCATTCGTTTTTGATCCTTTTTTTCAAGAGCATCCGTAAGCAACATCTCCAGAAAAGTAGAGTAAGTCCACTTCTCTTCCGTTGCTTGTTCTACTCTGAGATCGTAAAGATCTATCATTCCGGACAACTTCAATTTTTTCATTTTTTCTTGAATATTTATTTCTGTCATAACAACACCTTTTTTTTGTTATAGTTTTATTTTTCTTGCATTTTCTATTTGTGCATTCCAAATCTTCCAAGCTTCTGAAGGCTCCGGAATCTTTCCTCTTAAAGGTCCCGGTATTCCTTTGGCTTGAGCTTCTCGTTCTTCTTGAACCAGATCATCCATCATTTGATCCGCTTGTGCTGCTTTCAAAACTCCATAAGCATCATATCCATATTTTGAAGGAGTGGCTCTTCTTTCTAAGCGCTCTTCAAAAGATTCTGTAATCCTATATTCCTCTCGAGGTCTTGAGTGTTTATAGCATTTTCTAATCGATCCTTGAGATTTGTTTGCTTCTTTTACAAGCGCTTCTTCCTGAGAGCGCTCTTCTAATTTTTGCTCTAAAATATTCTTTATTTCTCGATAGCTTTTTAACTTAAAAAGCTCTCCTCTCTTGCACGCCTTTTCCAATCTGTCCTGACCATAATCTTCAGCAAGATGCAGCAATCGTCTTGCAGGCGCCAATTTATCTATATTCGGAGTAGACAGCATCCTCTGTACGTATTGTTTTGTATGAGGACCGGTTCTTTCGGCAAGCTCTAACAGTCCTTCTTTTGAACATTGAAGGACTTCTTCTTTGTAAGGGGGCGCATGCTCTGCTTTTCGTTTATATTCTCCTTTTCCTAAGGCTCTCTCATGCATAGCAATTTCTTTGTGTTGATGATAGATGCGCACGATGGAGAGTGTTGCTTTGACTTGTACCTCCTCTCCAATGAATTGATAAGGGATGGAATAGAAGTTTGTTTCCCATAGGATTCGCCAATCTCTTCTGACCTTGCATTGAGCCCAAGAGATCAGTTCCCATCGTTCTTTCGGAAGTGGTTTTAGATAGTGCTTTTCCTCCTCAAAAAGCTCATCCGGACTTCTTCCAACACCTCGAATGATATGAGGACCGTCAACCTCTTTTTCCCACTTTGCAAAAGCCTTGATAAAATCCGAGGCAAAAGGGATCTCATTTCCCAATTCTTTTTGATAGGCTCTGAAACGAGCTATGCAGCTTCTCTTCGAATAATCGACATCTTTCTCTACTCCTCCCTTATGCTCCGGAGTATAGGGAGCACAAGGAGAAATCGTAAACTCATAGAATTCCGCGCAAGATTGATAAGATCGATTGAGCATGTCGTTTTCTATGGTTGCTTTGATAACGGCAGCCTTTGTGCAGTCAGGATGTATATTTTCTACAACCCCGCCGAATGCTTCGAATGCAAGAGAATGTCCCTTGCAAAAAGTGGCTGTGGTTTGATCTCTAACAATCAGACGAAATGCCTTTCTCGAGTAGCGAAGACGCAAGGAGAAAAGATAGAGTTTTATTTTTTCTCCTTTCTCATCTAGAAACAAACCCAAATCCGCAAAGTCTACGTCTGCGTCTTTCCCAGGAATTGCAGTGCGAACCATGATCGGTTCAATTGGATCCGGACAATGCTTGCCGATGTACCTTCTCACTACTTGAACATCCACTGAAACTTGATATAGCTCTTCCAAGAGACTCTGAATGGCGACAGCGGTCAGTTTATCTTGATGCCACTGAGAGATCTTTTCTTTGTAAGGAGATAGAACATGCTCTTGAGAGCTCTTTCTCTCTAGAGTCAAGACTGTAGAGATCTCTTCATCAGATGGCATGGGAATATTAGGATCTATCCAATTATATTGAACTGCTGCTTTATAAATTTCTCGAATAATTGTTCTATGCGTCCCGGTATCTTGATGAATGCTACGTATTTTTTGTTGGTTTCGTAGACGTTGTAATACCTGTCTTATTTCCGTAATACTTTTCATTTTTCCCTTCATAAATTTTTCTCCGATTCTTAGGCGTTTAAAGGTTAAATAGACGACCTTCCTCGTTAGGAGTGCTCGTCGAATCGGATAATTACATTAATTTTAAAAATAATATAAAAAATAATTTGATCTTTATTTGAGCTAAAAGACGGGTCATTCTCGGCGATCGCACGAGGGGTGTTGAAAAAAATCGCCAAAAGGGTCATTCTTTGCGATTGTTTATAGGGGTGTTTTATAAGACCGCCAAAAGGGTCATTCTTCGTGATTGGAGGGGTGGGTCATTCTCAGCGATCGCTGAAGGTGGGTCATTCTCGGCGATCGCCAAAAGGGTCATTCTTTGCGATCGTTAACAATAGATCAACTGTGTTTTGGCAACATCTGCAAACCATGTGATTTTCATTGCATCGAGAGCCTCTAATAGTTGGGGATTCCCCCCATAGCCGGCGTCCATCCCAACGAATGAAAAAGGGGATCCGTTTTTTATGGCCTCTTTTATCAAATCCAATGCCAGCTCAGGCTTTGTTTTGAATACTTGATTCTCCAAAGGGATCCCTGCATCAAAGCACCTTTCCGGATCTTCAATCCAATCTTTTGGAAGATAAATGTTCCTATCTATTAAGCAAGTTTGCGTACGTGTAGTGTAGGCCAGGAAAACTCCTACTTGACAATTGTCCACTTTGCC
>DAIDIZ010000069.1 GCA_027451585.1 Chlamydiota bacterium | reverse complement strand
GAAACGATGTGTTTTAAATCTCTTGAAAACGGATACAAGCGAGAAAGCAAGTATTAGGATTAAAAGAATGCTGGCGGGTTGGGATCCGGCTTATAGGCTAAGATTACTGGGAGTCAAATAATTTATCATGCAATCGCCCTGGATAGATCTCTTGAACTGCATCATTTCTTAGAAATCGATCTCTTACCAGTTCAATAGAGTCCTTCCGTACATTATTGGGAATCTTTTTGAATGGATGTGCATAGGTACAATCACGCTGAAGAGGATTTTGGTTATAAAAGACGATCTGTTCTGGAATTCTCGGCTTCTCATTTCTTGCATGTGACGCAAAATTCGCGTTTATCGCAACGAAATCGTTCTCACGGGTAAAGAAGCGGCAAGAAATTCTCTTATAATAGGGGCCCGTCTCTTCCTCTGTTGCTAAAGTTCCTTCTGTATTTTCTATGACTTCAAATTCAAAATCATTTAAACCATCACCAAATTTTTCAGCCGTTGGATCCATGAAGAAATCAATGAGCTTTTCGAGAGCTTTTTCATCAATTGGCTTTTTTTCTGAAATGAGTCGATAAGCTCCATTTCCGAGAGTGAGAAGAGAGGCTAAAAGGATTGTATAGCGTCTTCCTTTGGATGCGTACCACGCCTGCCTCTTCTCTCGATGATTGTCGGGATCGTCTGACGCGAGAGCGAGCATTTCGTTGTGTAATGCTGCGAGTTCATGCAAAGTTTCTGGGGTGTGTGATAAGAGTTTTTCTTCTTGTTTTACTTTCCGAATTTCGTTTGTGAGAAAAGCGCCATATCCTAGAGCCATGCCTATAGGAAGGCCTATTCCTACAGTTGCGCTCGCGAGAGAAACATGGGCAGCCAGCGAGGCTCCTTGATTCAATGCTAAAAATGCTGGGTCAATCGGCTGCATGGGGGGAAGAGATGTGGGAGAGGAAACAAGATCGGCCAATGGAGCCTTAATTGCAAGAAAAGTGTGGTTAGAAACTGTCGAACTGATTGTCGCGCTCTCAGGTGAAGAAACTGAGCTCAACGCGCTTGCAAGAGTATTTGTCTGCACTTCTGCTGTAATCCCAGGGAATACAGAAGCAATGGGTTCATCCAAAACGGAAGACTTTACGGATAGCGCGAGAGCCGCGGTCGCTCCTATTGCCTTGTCTTTCAAAGAGACAGCAAGGCCTGATAGGGCTTGGATTTGAGGGGAATTAATTGATCTAATCAAAAATAATTTAATACTATTCATGTATTAAGGTTCCATTTTATTTTTTTAAAAATTATAGCGTAATTAATTAATTTGTTCGAAGGTTTTTTGTATTAGTATTTTTTAGATAGGCAGAAGACATTCATAATCAATGGGTTGATGTATGCGTTTAGCGCGGGGGGTATTAAGAAGGGGATGATCGGATCAAAATAGCGGTGGCGACCACGTAGTGGGTGCAGTGGCTGATCGAAACAAGAATTTCGATTGCGGGATGGGTTTTTCGAAAATGGGGGGAGAAGAGAACGACAGGCTTACCCTTCGGATCATTGATCACCTCGATGTCATGCCAAGCGAGTTCGGTTCCAAAGCCTGTGCCAAGCGCTTTCGAGATTGCCTCTTTAGCCGCGAAGCGCCCCGCAAAATGGGGGACAGGATTTTGGAATTGGTAGCAATAATCTTGCTCTTTTTGGGTGAAAAGACGATTTAAAAAGTGCTGGCCATGTCGGTCGATGCTGCTTTTGACTCGGTCGATTTCTAAAATATCGTTCCCCAGGCCGAGAATCATTGCTCCTCTTGGTCCTCGTTGTAGGTGCTTGGATACTTCCCTTCGGCGTCAGCTGCATTACAAAAAATCATCCGCCCAGAGGTCGTGTGCTTCACGGAGAGAACTTGCGCATCGATAGTTTCTCCAATGAATTGGCCTCCTCCATTGACGACGACCATCGTTCCATCATCCAGATAGCCAATCCCTTGCCGAGGTTCTTTCCCATATCGTTGGATTTTAATCCGGATCTGTTCTCCTGCTTGCATCAGAGGTTTTAGAGCGTTCGATAGGGCATGGATATTGATGATCCTAACTCCTTCAATGGTAGCGATTTGAACGCGGCTGATATCGGCTGTTAAAATGTTGGCATCGGTCAAGCGGGCAAGGCGGACCAGCTTGCTCATCGGCTCTTTCACGTCAGGAAAATCGGTATCGTTATAGCGGAGCTCGAGGTCGGGGATCGCTTCGAGTTTTTTGGCCACTTCCAAAGACCGTTTCGCCTTTGTCCGCGTCATTTCATCGGAAAGTTCTGCTTGGGCATAGAGCTCTTTAATCAAGAAGCGGGGGATGACGAGGTGATGATCGAGCATTCCAGAACTTGCCAAGTCAATGATTCGCGCATCGGACAAGACGGAAGAGTCGAGAAGAAGGTCTTTTTTCTGGTGTGTTGTCGGAGAGAATTTGACAAAGGGAATAGTCACATAGAGTTCATCGGAAGCTCGGATGGTCATCAATGTCCCGAGGTAAACACCAAAGAGAAAAAGGGAAATCTTCAAGATTTCGAGTGTTTCGGCATCGAGGTGGATAGAGGCAGAGCTGATTTCCAAGATCGCGCTTAGAACAAGGATCAGAGCTTCTCCCATCAGATAGCCGATAAAAAGGCCAATGATCGCTGTATTGAATGCGCGGAGATTATACCTTCTGAAAAGGAAATCAAATCCAAGCAAAAGAGCTCCTAAAACGACTCCAAAAAGAACCCCTTTTCCGAGATTGAAGAGAGTGTATCCTTCCTGTCCTGAGATCATGTAGACAGTCATGAAGAAGATGCTCAATGCGAAAAAGAGAATTCGCGTGAAAGCTAAAGACAGGTTCATACGACTCCTAACTATTTTTTTAACCGAATATTCATACTACGAAAACTGTCGATAGTTGACAAGATTCTTCTTTTTTCTCAAAATATAGGGCCGTTTTTTATGAGAATAGAAGATACGATTTTCGGGGGCATCTGTTTAGGGGCGATGGGGAAGCTCATCGATGGGATCCGTTGGTTGGAGGTATCCTCGGTTGTTTCTGAAGGTCAGAAAGTGTCTTCAGTAGCGATTCCTTTGGCTTTGATGGTTTCTCTTGTAGCTCTTCCCGTTTTAGTTCGGTTTCACGATGAGCGAAAGAAACCGATTCTTCAAGCCGTTGAAAAAGCTCTTGGGGACGTTTCGATCCTTGCTATTTCTTCAATTGCAACAAGCAAAGTGATTGAGGTCTTCTTTCGTTCTGTTTTGTGGAACTGTCCTCACGGAGGAAGTAATCTATTAATGCTCGCCTGTGGATTTAGCATCCTTTCTCTGGTTTCTTTTTGCTCAAGAGAAGAAATAGTGCAATAAAAACTCTTTTGTGCAACAATCAGAAAAATATGAAGCACCGTGGTTGGATTATTCTTTCGGGTTTTATTTGGTTCATGATTGGGTCCTACCTCCTATATAAAGGGCTTTTTCTCTTTTCTGAAGCTCGCTTTGATCCCCATTCTTTAAGTGTTCTATTCGGGGATTTATTTGGATCTCCGAGTCAAGCGAGTATGGTCTTGTTATTTCTT
>DAIDIZ010000068.1 GCA_027451585.1 Chlamydiota bacterium | reverse complement strand
TGATTCAAAAGTCGGCTTTTTGGCCGGCGTGAAAGCTGCCGATAAATCGTTTGAACAAGGCGGGGGTAGTATTGAGGAAATACAACCCCCACCTTGTTCAAACGATTTATCTAGCTTTGACTCTGCCCAAAAGTCGATTTTTGAATCATTTCCGGTATACATAAAGATCCTGAAAGCGAACCATCTTACCGCCTGTTGTTTAAAAAGGAAAAGTGTTTCTATCAAAATATTGATCATTAGTTGGTTATAAAATAAAAAAGCGAGCGATATATTCGGTTGTGCTGTATCCTCGACTTTGTACATTTTTTGCCGGCATCTCCGGAGAGCGCGTTCAAAAAATGTACAAAGTCTAGATATCGTATTGGTATGAATTTACTTCCTCGAGATGAAAACGGATGTCCTTATCTTCAACTGGCTCCAATGGAGGGCGTGGGCGATCGGTGTTTTCGAAGAGCGATGGCCTTTGTTGGGGGTTTTGATGAGGCAGTGAGAGACTTTCTTCGGGTGCCTATCAATGCGCATGTCAAAAGTTTAGCCAAAGTTTATGTAGCCGATGAACTCTCTCCCATTCCTCTTGCGGCGCAAATCATGGGATCTGATCCCGATTTGATGGCTGACATGGCGCAAGAGCTTTCCCAAAGAGGGGCGCCAAGGATCGATGTCAATTGTGGATGTCCTTCACCAACAGTCACAGGTAGAGGCGCTGGATCGAGTTTATTGAAAGATCCTCGTATTTTGCACGAAGTGGCACGTTCTGTGGTTCGGGCGGTGGCCATTCCCGTCACGATCAAAATGAGATCTGGGTACGAAGATACTTCTCTATTTGAAGAAAATATCCTCGCGGCTCAAGAGAGCGGAGTCCGTTATATCACACTCCATCCAAGAACGAAGGTCGATGGCTATGGCCCGCCAGCCAGGTGGGATTTGATTGCGAGAGCCAAATCGATTCTTAGCATTCCTCTCATCGGCAATGGAGATATTCTGACCGTAACGGATGCCATCAGTATGTTACGCAACACAGGGTGTGATGGATTGATGATTGGGAGAGGAAGTATTATGAATCCCTTCCTATTTCACCAAATCAAAGCTCACTATTCTCAAGTTCCTTATGAACCGAAATGGGAGCATTTGCTTCAGTTTTTTGAGGCTTTTATAGCGGAGACGCCAGGAGATTTTTCCCTAAAATTGCGCGTAAATAAGTTGAAACAACTGCTGGGGTTTATCTTCAAAAGCAACGGGCAACTCAAAGAAAAGAGACAATTGGTTCTGAGCGCTTCGCATACGGATCCCAAGGCTTTTTTGGCGTTCGCTTTACCTCTATTGCAAGAGGGATGGATGTTCAGGAAGGTCTAGGAGGTTGTGGAAAAATCTAGCTCTCCTCTCATCTTGTAAGCAAGAACATTATTTACAAAGTGCATCAATGTAGAGGTAATGCATGTGTTGTCGATGTGTTTGGTGATCCAGCCATACTGTAATCCGGATAAGAAAGCGGGAAGGGCTCCGAGTTCATTCTTTCCAACATGGACTAGTGCAAAGAAAACTGAGCAAATCTTTTCCTTGTTCCCATTCACGAAGTCCCGACTCTTCCCCCAAGTGTCCTTTATTCCTCACAGTGATGAGTTGGCTTCCTAAACAAGTTGCAAAATAATGGCCTTTGGCAACCGATAGAAAGGGATCATTTGTACTGATCACAAGAATGGAGGGAAACGGGATTTTCTCTGAGGGAAAAGAATCGAAGCCTTCAATGGTTAAGGCGCGATATGGGGGAGACTCAGGATCGGGGGGAGCCACCAAGAGAGCGCCTTGGATTTTGGAAATCGATTGTCTGTTTTTTTTCATCTTTAGCCGATAGAGAATTGTCAAGCAGCCTAAACTATGTCCTACTAGAATGATCGGCTTAGAGGTTTTTCGAATGGCTGTGTCAAGATTTGTGACCCACTCATCTTGTTTGACATGGACCCAATCTTTTTGGATGACTTTCTGAGCGCTTGGAAAACGGTCGAGCCAAATTCCTTGCCAGTGATTGGGGCCAGAGTCCCCATAGCCAGGAACAAGGAGAATGGTATAATCATCTTCTCTCATAGTCGATCCCTTTCAAAGGCGAGATCGATGACTTTTTGCATCCATGTTGTTTGGAATTCGTGATTTTTCTTTCTATCTGTAATCAATTCAACGATGCCAAAGTCGGGGAGTTCTTGTCCGCTTTCGGTGATTTGGAGGTAGGGAAGATCAAAGAGGCGGGCGGCGTGTTCGAAGTGCCACGAATGGGCTGCGGAAAAGAGGATTTCGAGATGGGGGGATTTGGAGATAGGGAGATAGTCGAAGATGGCTCCGCCGAAGTTGTTGGAGATGATGAGGAGGATTTGGTGTTTCTTGAGAAGTGGTAGCGAGTTGAGGTCGTGAAGGGCGGTTTGGTCGCCGATGAAAGCGATCAGGGGGGAGTTGAGTCCTCGGGCGAGACCTGCTGCGGTCGCGATATTGCCGTCGATGCCAGAGAGGCCTCGATTGGCAAAGCAGAGAGGGGCAACTTCGGGGAAGAAAAAGTGGTCGGCATCGCGAATCGGCATGCTGTTGCCGAAAAAAATCGGTCGGTCGGAGGGGAGGGCGCGAATGGCGTGCGATTCGGTGAAAAAGGGGGCTTCTCTGAAGTAGTTGTTCATAAGTGAGGCAAGCAGGTGGTCTTTCTCTTGGAAAAGGGGGAGCCAGTCGGGGTCGGTTTCGGCGTGAAATTGTTCGCAGAAGGGGCCAAAATCGGATTGGACGCGAAAGGAGACTCTCCGTCCTGGATCTTGGAGGGTGGGAGAGGGACTGATGTGGATGAGGGTGGCGTCGGTTGCCCATTCGAGGATGTGTTTAGAGATGAATCTGCCTCCAAAGTGGAGAATGAGATCGGGTTTAGGGGTATTGGGTTGGCGAATGAGGTAATCGAAGTGGCGGATTTGTTCGGGTGTGGAGGCGGGACGGGCGTGAGAGAGGAGATCGGCAAAAAGGGGCCATTTTAGTTTTTGGGCAAGGGACAAGACAGGTGTGATGTCGCAGTTGGAGGGGCCGAGCAAGATGAGGCCTTGTTTATTGTGGAGTGACATGGGATGGGTGAAGAGGGTTGGATAGAGAAAAGGAATGGGCGTGCCAAAATCGTGGGTGCAGGTGGGATCAAAGAGAGGTTCTTGGAAGGGGCAGTTGAGATGGACAGGGCCTCGTGGGTAGTGGAAGCTGCTCAACACGGTTTGGGCGATGAGGGAACGGATCTCTTTTTCTTGGAGGTGGGGGCTTAAATCCATTTGAAAACGAATGGCGTTCCCAAAGAGTTTGACCTGGTCGGTAGCTTGGTTAGCGCCGCAAAATCGGAGTTCGTGAGAGCGGTCGGCGGTGAGGATAATCAGGGGGATTTCGCTGTGGTAAGCCTCCATGATGGCGGGGAGGAGATTGGCTGCGGCAGTTCCTGATGTGGTGATGACAGCTGCAGGAAAGCCTGTTGCTTTGCTCGCTCCAAGGGCGTAAAAAGCGGCTCCTCGTTCGTCGTAATGGACGATGAAAGTAGCTTGTGGGTGGGAGGCGACGGCAAGGGCGAGGGGGGTGCTGCGCGATCCGGGGGCGATGCAAAAATGGGTGACACCCTGGCAGACGAGTTGATCGATCATCCAGAAGGCTTGTTTACTCGACTTTGTACAATTTTGTAGCGGCATCTCCGAGAGAATCGTTGGCAAATTCTTTATTTCTTCGCTCATGAATATACTCATTCCACTCCAAAATGGCCCAAGAAAACCGAATTTAAAGCATCAAATTTTCAATAAAAAATTGGGGTTAATATTAATTCAATATTGACCCCAATTTTTTATTGGAAATTTGATAGCTTTAAATCGGCTTGCTTGGGCCATTT
>DAIDIZ010000067.1 GCA_027451585.1 Chlamydiota bacterium | reverse complement strand
CGAGAAACTGGGGTGGAAAGAAGAAAGTATGCCGAAATGGAGTGCTCAGTTACTTAGCAGACCTAAGTGGACTTTAGCGCTGATGAGAGGGTTATGAGGCGACTTTGCAGGCGTCCTGGCGAGTGAATAAATGAGAGTTTCAGACCTACCCCAAATCAAAAACCCTAAGCCTTGTCTCTACCCAAGCCTTTTCGGCAAACGGGCCACTTATCTGCGCTTCCATCGATCCCCAATCATCAGTTAGGTAAAAACCCATTTTATGATAGAAGTCTCGCGCCTCTACAAAGGACATAAGCTTAATTTGACGCAACCCTAATGACAACCCCTTCAGGCACAATGAATCGATCAAAGCCCGTCCCGCCCCTTTCACAGAAGATTCTCCCGGTAAAGGACAAAGATTTTGGGGATTTGTCGCAAGATAGAGAAGTTCGAGATGGTCTTTCTCTCTCTTCACAAGACTGATCGTCTGAATACAATGACAATGGTTCATACTAGGATCGGTGGCCAACACCACATGAACCTCATGAGAAGATGAATAACACTTCCGATCGACCAGATTCCGGTGGATCCCAAAGCAGACATCAACCAAATTCTTTAGTACTGCCGCTTTTTCCAAACAGTCAGAACTTCTGTTTTTAGCATCGATACTCCACTGTTGAGTGATCCCACCAATCACGCGACGCTCACCATCGGGGATTTGACAACACTGAAATTGAGAAGACAGGGTCACTCGATCAATAGTCATTATTCTTCTCCTACATCCTCTTCCAAAGGACCTAAGACAGTGAGTCTCATCGCTGCCTTTGGATTGTCCGAATCAGTTGTGAACCCCTTCTTTTTATAAAATCCTTCAGCTCCTTCTAGAGGAACCAGCTCTATGTGATATAACCCCTGTGATAAAACGGATGCAACGAAGTGCGAAATAAAGGCTTCTCCTACTCCCTGGACTGGAATTTCCCCATCTTGCGGCAAAAGATTTACAGGATTAGTGACGAGGAAATTTAAGTCCAAACAGGAAGTTCCTTCCTCCTTGGATGTCACTGCAATCCCCTGCAATCTTTGCCTTTCACACAAACAAGGATCTTGATCAAGGGCTAAGTGAACAATTGAACCATCACGTCTCTTCAACACTTCCAAAATCCCTTCACACACAGTTTGACAGTTCTCGAGTTGCATTCTAGTCACTCTGTCTGTTGTGAAGAAAAGCCTTGTCTTGGCAAGATCTTTCCATTGCCGAAGAACTCCTCGCATGGTCTTATATTGCTTTTTATCCAATACAGCCAAAAGAAACCTCGGCTCTATTTTTACAAATTTTGATTCCAAAGGCCCTTGTATCATCACTTTCATCAGGGGCTCTTCCCCACCATCTAAAGGGACTCGAATAAATCCCTTTTCTTCATAAAAGATCTGTTCTTCATTGGAAACAGAAGTCATGATTTTACGGTGTCCCCCTGATAGAGATTGAGAAATCACGCAAGAAAGAAGAGACTTTACTGACTCCCTGATTAGGTCTTCGTTTCTTACAGGGAAAAGTTGCGCAGGATTCGTCGCCACCCAATTGATCCAAAGACAAGATCCTTTTGTTTGAACACTTTCCGGATCGACCACGGCAATCGCTTGAACCGCCTCTCCCTCCAACTTGCTTTCTCTCTGATGCGAAAGAGGGAAGTGTATTCTTTTCAAAATAGCCCCTATTTGGGAACAGATGTAAGAGCAATTGCGCAATTGAACTTGCTTTCTCGGATCATCCTTTGCCAAAACACATCTTGTCTCTGCCGATTCTCTCCATTGATCAACCAAAGCTTGTATCTTTGGAGAATCCTCCTTAACTACTGGAGAACAGTAGTGATTACAATTTTTAAATGAACATAAATAAATCATATAACAATTATAACATTCAAAATATTTAACATAAATAATAAAAAAATCCTTGCAAAAAAAACAAAAACAGACGAATCCCTTAATATTCTCAAATATTTAAAAATAAATGAGTTAGAAAAACATTCAGACGAAGAGATTGTAAGGAACTAGCGGCATTTGAATCATTTCCGGTATAACGGAGCTTCTTCCTTAAAAGGACCCCTCACCTCCGTTTCCATTGACATCCAATCATCGATCAGATGAAAGCCCGTTTGCACATAAAAGCCCTGAGCCTCCGTCAAAGCAATAAGACTAATTTTGCGAATTCCTAACACTAAGCACTCCAGACACAATGAATGGACGAGCGCTCTTCCCGCTCCTTTAACATGAGATTCTCCTGGTAAAGGACAAATATTTTGAGGATTTGTTGCAAGATAGCGCAATTCAAGAGAATCTTCCTCTTTCTTTACAAGACCAATCGCCCGAACAGGTTCATAGCCCCTATTGTTTGGATCTTTGTTTGATACCACAATAACTTCATGAGAAAGCGAGAAGTCGCTTTCCCGGTCCAGCAGAATCTCAGACAAATGGCGACAGATCAAATACGAATTCCTCAGAACGGCTTCTTTCTCCTGACATCCAGTCTCCTGACATCCAGAGCGCCTCTTTTCAGCAGTGAAGGCCCACCGTTTGGCGAGCACACTAATTCTTTGATATTCAAAATCATCGATTATACGATACTCAAATTGAGGAACAGTGCTTACCTTTTCTAGGGGATCCGCCTCTATTTCACATAACTCATTTGATAAAGCGAATAGAGTCTCCTCTGAAATAAGGGCCTTTCCTATTATTTGAACACTTTCCGGATCGACCACGACAATCGCTTGAACCGCCTCTCCCTCCAACTTGCTTTCTCTCAGAGGCGAAAGAGGGAAATATATCCTCTTCAAAATAGCCCCTATTTGGGAACAGATGTAAGAGCAATTACCCAATTGAACTTGCTTTCCCGGATCGTCCTTTGCCAAAACACATCTTGTCTCTGCCGCTTCTCTCCATTGATCAACCAAAGCTTGTATCTTTGGAGAATCCTCCTTACCTACTGAAGAACAAGAGTAACTACAATTATTAACAGAAAATAAATAAATCATAAGCAAATTATAGCATTAAAAAAATTTAACATAAATAGTTAAAAAAACTTTACTCGAGACGAAAAACAGTGAAATTGCTTAAAATTCTCAAATCTTTAAAAACAAATTGGTTAGAAAAAAATCCTTCGAACGAAGAGATGATAAGAAAAGAGGGACTTCTGAGCAAACGCGGTGACCACCTCACCTGGCGTATCTATTTATCTGTTTGTATTGTTCTTCAAGATCTTCTATAGCAGCGATTTCTTTGTAGGAGCTGGCATACATCCCTTTCATAACAAGGATCAATGCCTTTTCCAATAATTGTCCTTCCTCCGGAGTGACAGAGAAGGGGAATTCTTCCAAAACTTCAAGAACTGCCTGCTGGATGCGCTCATCGATAGGAGGTAAATGGCTGGAAACTTCTGGGTTCACCCAACGCGAATCGACACTCGAAACAAAACTATCTAACATCTCAATTTCCACAAAAAAACCTCTTTACAACTTAAACCACAAATAAACAATAAAAAAGACATGCAAACACTGAAAAAATTTACTTAAAAGAGAAAATTGTTCAAAATGACCCTTCTTACTCAGGTGCCATCCATGCTCAAAATTGCCATTCTCTGTGGGGGGCCCTCTCTTGAGAGAGGAATCTCGCTCAACTCAGCCCGCTCGCTTCTCGACCACCTTCCTTCAGATCTGTTTACGATCCAGCCTATTTATATCGATCAGAGAAAACGTTTTTTTGCGATTTCCTCCTCGCATCTCTATTCAAACACTCCCTCCGACTTTGATTTTAAACTCCACTCGATCGGAAGGGAGGTCGATCTTTCCTTTCTTCATACAGTCGACTTAGTTTTCCCGGCGCTCCACGGACCATTTGGGGAAGATGGGGAAATCCAGGCGCTCCTTGAAGAGGCGCACATCCCGTTCGTCGGCCCTTCAAGCACCACATGCAAAGAACTTTTTTTCAAACACAAAGCAAACCGATCTCTCGAGCAATTGGGTTTTCCTGTGCTCCCTTACGCTGTTGTGACGCCGCAATCTCCGCTCTTGTCTATTGAAGGGAGAACGATTGTGAAACCTTCTTCGGGAGGTTCGTCAATTGGCGTTTTTTCAGTCGACTCCGTCTCTCAGGCGCAAGAAAAAATCGATCTTCTTTTTTCGCTATTTGCCGATCAGCATGTAATCGTTGAACCCTTTTGCCGAGGAAAAGAATTCACGGTTTCGGTCATCGAAACCCCATCGCGCGGGGTCGTGGCTCTCACCCCCACCGAAATCGAGACCTGCTACGACAATCATCAAATCCTCGATTTCCGAAAAAAATATCTCCCAACGCACGAGACGTTCTATCACACCCCTCCCCGCTTTCCTAAAGAGGCTATCCAAGCCCAAGCAGTCGCTTTGTTTAAGCAACTTCACGTGCGCGATTTTATCCGAATGGATGGATGGGTGATGGAGGATGGGACTCTCTATTTTTCTGACTTCAATCCGATTTCAGGGTTGGAGCAAAACAGTTTCCTCTTTCGACAAGGGGCCGTCGACGGATGGACCCATGAAGAGATTCTTCTCATGATCATCGAAAATGCCTGTCACCGCTTTCATCTCCCCTTTCCCAAGAGAGAGAAAACCTCCTCTTCTCCTAAGAAAAAGGTATTCGTTCTCTTTGGAGGAAAAACGGCCGAAAGACAAGTCTCTTTGATGAGCGGAACGAATGTCTGGCTCAAACTTCTCAAATCAGATCGATTTGATCCAATTCCCTGCCTCCTCGACCAGGATGACAACGTCTTTGCCCTTCCCTACCACATGAACCTCAATCATACCGTCGAAGAAATTCTCCCTCAGGCAAAAAGGGAGCTCACGGGACAACCTCTGAGTGCTTGGATCGATTCGATCAAAGAAGAAAGGGCTTTTGTTTTTCTCGCTCTTCACGGAGGGATAGGCGAAAATGGAGAACTCCAAGCGCTTCTTGAAAAAGCTCACATCTCCTTCAATGGTTCTTCCTCAAAAGCTTCTCATCTCTGCATGGACAAGGTTCTCACAGGCGAAGTGATCCGAAAAGCCAATATCTCAGGACTCTTGTCCTTGCCGAAAAAAATACTTTTCTTTGAAAAAGAACTCCCCTCTTGGCAAGAACTCGCAAAAGATCTTGGAGCCGAAACACTGATCATCAAACCGAGAAGTGATGGATGCTCTGCTGGGATCGTTCGTCTCACTTCCGCAAAAGATCTCCTCGTTTACGCAGAGTGGGTCCGAAAAAAAAGCTCCACTATCCCGCCAGCTACTTTTCCAGGCCAACTCACTCCCATTGAAATGCCGCAGGATTGTCAAGAATTTCTCCTTGAGCCCTACATCGAAACCGATCCGATCACGCTCTCCGAGAAAGCCATCAAACCTCAAACCAAAACGGGCTGGATCGAGTTCACGGTTGGCGTCCTCGAAGAAAAAGGGTGTTACACCTCACTTCTCCCCAGTCTCACCATCGCAGAAAATGGCATCTTGAGCCTTGAAGAAAAATTCCAAGGAGGGACAGGGATCAACATCACGCCTCCACCCCCTTCCATTCTAAGCCAGACCCAACTCACCACTCTAAAGCGACAGGTCGAAACAACTGCTTTGCTTCTCGGCATTCAAAACTACGCCCGGATCGATCTCTTCTTCAATCGATTGACTGATCAAGTGATTATCATCGAGGCGAACTCGCTTCCCGGCCTCACCCCCTCCACCGTCTTGTATCACCAAGCCCTTGCAGAAACACCCCCTCTCACTCCACGGGCTTTTCTTGAAAAAATCATTGATTCTAAACTAAGTCTTGCCTAACATCTGTTGCCATGAATCGGTTTGGATACACCATTTTTTACGTACACGATGTCGCTCAAACCATGGCCTTTTTTGAAAAGGCTTTTGGGACAAAGACAGCCTTCATCGACCCTTCAGGTCAATACGGACAACTCGAGACAGGAACCACAGCCCTCGGCTTTGCTTCATTCGAACTTGCCAAAATTAATTTACCCCACTCATTTCGTCCCCTCTCTCCAAAAGAGCTTCCCGGTTGCGCAAGCAAAGCCATGGGGACAAACAATCGCTTACATCCGCGACCCGAATGGCATCCTCATTGAAATCGGGAGCGAAATGGAATGGTCGAGAAAATCACCTCCCTAGAAGATAAGGTCGCCCAACTTTTCATGGTTCATTGTCGAACAGATGAAGAGGCCACGACCTTGATTAAGACGATTAAAGTGGGCGGCGTTATCTATTACAACTGGGCCAATGATCTCACTTCTCGAGAAAAAATCGCTGCTTTAAGTCGTCGCCTGCAAAGCCTCTCCCGAATTCCTCTCCTCATCGCTGCCGATCAGGAAGGGGGACTTGTCGCAAGAGCAGCTTTAACCGTTTTCCCTGGCAATAAAGCCCTTGGGATGACCCATACTCCCTCCCTTGCCCATGAGGCCGCTTTGGCAATGGGAAAAGAGCTCCTTGATGTGGGAATCAATACCAATCTCGCCCCAGTAGTCGACGTCAAAGTCGAGCCGCGCAATCCTTGCATCAGCATCCGTGCATTTAGCGCAGATCCCGAAGAAGTGGCCGCCTTCGGGAGAGAGGCTCTCATCGGCTACCAGGAAGCCCATGTCATCCCCACTCTCAAACACTTCCCAGGCCACGGAGATGTGACGCTCGATTCTCATCTCGAACTGCCCATAGTGAATAAACCCCTTCGAACTCTTGAGCAAACCGAACTGCTTCCCTTTAAAAGGCTAGCCCCCCTCTCTGACATGATCATGACGGCCCACCTGATGGTTCCCGCCCTTGATCCTGACCACTGCAGCACCGTCTCTAAAAACACTCTCGATTATCTTCGCAATGAGCTCCATTTCAAAGGAGTCATCATCACTGATTCTCTTGTCATGCAAGGCGTCTTAAAAGAGTGCGGTTCGATCGAAGAAGCAGCCATTCAATCGCTCAACGCAGGAGTTGATCTTCTTCTGTTTGGAGGAAGGCTGCTCAGTGGAGATTCCCTTTACGAGTTAAAAGCTTCTGATATCGAAAGAATCCATCACACTATCGTACAAGCGATACGACAAGGGAGGATTGCTGAATCGAGAATTGATGAAGCCCTCTCTCGAGTTCTTTCTCTCAAAGAGAAATACCTCGCCTCTGCGCCCCATCCTTTCATTGACTTCTCTGCCCATGTACGACTCGCTCAAAAAATCGCCAAAGCAAGCATCCAAAAAATCGGAACCAACCTGCCCTCCGACTGGACCACAAAACAAGTGATTCTCATCGCTCCCAAACTCGTCCAAAAATCAATCGAACAAACCACCTTTCTCCATCTCGCCGAAAAAACACAAGCCCTTTTCTTCTCCACTCTCAACCCCAAAAGAGAAGAGATCGATGCGATTAAAGTCTCTGCGCAAGAAGGAGAGATCTTGATTGCCTTCTCTTATCAAGCATGGAGCAATCCGTCCCAACAAGAACTCATTCAATCCCTCTTGGAATTAGGCAAACCGTTTGTCCTCGTAACTCTCAGAGACCCTCTTGACGCCACCCCCTTCCCAGAAGCTTCTCTCACATTCAACACATTTAGCCCAACGTCTCCCTCTATCCAAGCCGTCGCAGAGGCTCTTTAGACTTTCATATTGTGATAGACAGCGTCGACGTCATCGAGATTTTCCAACCATTCGATCAGAGTAATGTTTAGATCAGCATCGGCATCTGATACTTCAATCCATGTCTTGGGAACCATCACAAGGCCAGCTTCTTCCATTTTCAGGCCCCGTTTCTCAATGGCCTCTTTCACTTTCACGTAATCCTCGATAGATGTGGTGATCACATACCCCTCTTCAGTAGAGACAAAATCTTCAGCGCCCGCCTCAGAAGATAACAAAAAAAGATCATCTTCAGAAATGGCTCCTTTCGCAACAACAATTTGCCCTTTCCGATCAAAATTGTAGGCGACAGATCCTGGCGTTGCGATCGTGCCCCCACATTTGTTTGTCGCAATCCGCATATCGGAAGAAATCCGGTTTTTATTATCGGTCATTATATCGACAATGAGACCGACCCCTCCATAACCGTAAAATTCATAAGTCATTTCTGTATAATCAGCCTGATCACTTTGAGAGGCTTTCTTGATGTTTCTCTCTACGTTATCGCTCGGGAGATTGGCTTCTTTGGCTTTCTGGATGGCGGTACGCAACTTGGCATTCCCCTTCTGATCGGCTCCTCCCTGCTTTACAGCAGAGATGATTTCCTTCATAATCCGGCTAAATATCTTCCCCTTCTTCTTATCAGCTCTCTCTTTGCGGTGCTTTGTATTGGCCCACTTACTATGACCCGCCATAAACTAACCTCTTCTGCATGAATAATTTAGATATGTAATTCCCGTTTTCTTTAATGAAATGCTCTTGCTTTCCGTATTCTGTGAAGCCAAATTTCCGATACAAGCCGATGGCGGGATTTCCTTCATAAACTTCGAGATGGAGCAGTTCGATCTGGAATTTATTTTTTGCGAGATCGATCAAGTCGGAGAGGAGTTTTGTCCCAACCCCTTTGCCCCGATAGGCTTCGTCAACAATGATGGCAAAAAGACACTGATGCGAGAGTTTCTTAAATGGTTGGATGTAGAGATTGGCAATGCCACAAGGGAGTCCGTCGTATAAAGCAGTGAGAACAGCCCCTAGCTGGGCATAGGAGATCCAAATCCGAGCAGCATCTTCGATCTCTCGCAAATCGGTCAAAGGAAACCAACGGAGAACTCCATCTTGAGAGAGCCATTGGGTGAGAAGTTTTTCATCGGTAGCATCAGAAGGTCTTGTAGTAATGGTCATGTAAAAAAATGCTCCATTAACAGGCGAGATCGTATCTCGCCATTGATCTTGACAAATCCCTCCTGTCTTGCGAAGGGTTTAAACGCGAGCTCTTCCAAAATCCCCTCAATGGGGCTTGGAGTAAAAAGTTCGGCGTGGAGACTTTCAAGACGAAATCGACTTTTCGCCAAATGGAGGAGATTTCTCACCATTGAAGTGCCGATCCCTTTTCGTCTCTTTTCTGGATCAACAATGAGGTAAAAGGAAGCATGATGCGCTACTTTTCGATAGGGCATGAGGAAAAGAGTTCCCACTGCACAAGGGGCTTGATCGATCATACCGGTCAAGCTCGCATTGTATTTTGAAAATCCGAGCCAATTGCGGAGGGCGTCATCTTTTTCTTCAAATGTAAAGGGGAATGGATCACATGCATTGGGGTAAGAGAGCCACGAAGCAACATAGGCGGCATCATCGATTTCAGAAAAGCGAATGTCGAAACCGGGAATCTCCATTAACCAAACTCCTTCAAATAGCCATTTACAAAATCATCGATATCCCCGTCCATCACAGCTTGAATATCCCCTTTTTCAATTTTGGTTCGCGTGTCTTTGACCAGGGTATAGGGCTGGAATACGTAGTTGCGGATCTGACTGCCCCAGGCGATATCCTTCTTCTCGCCGCCAAGAGCGGAAAGTTTGGCTTGCCTTTCGTTCACCTCTTTCTCATAGAGCTTCGATTGGAGCATCTTCATGCAGGTCTCTCGGTTCTGGATCTGGCTCCTTTCGCTCTGGCAAGAAACAACAATTCCGGTAGGGATGTGGGTCATCCGAACGGCCGAGTCGGTCTTATTGACGTGCTGTCCTCCGGCTCCGGAAGCCCGATAAGTATCGACCTTGACATCCTCAGGATTCACATCGACCTGGACATCTTCAACAATCGGCGTCACATCGACCGATGCAAAACTGGTATGGCGCCTCGCATTGGAATCGAAAGGTGAAATCCTGACTAACCGATGGACCCCTTTTTCCGATTTGCAATAGCCATAGGCAAAAGGACCTGTCAGACGAAAAGTGATGCTCTTGATGCCGGCTACCTCGCCATCGAGCCGATCGACGATCTCTACTTTCCACCCTTTCCGCGAGGCGTACCGTTGGTACATGCGAGAAAGGAGAAGAGCCCAATCGCACGACTCGGTACCACCTGCCCCTGCGTTGATCTCGAGATAGCAATCCTTCGCGTCGAGCTCCCCTGAGAGCATTTTTCGCACTTCAAGATCGCCTAATTTTTTTTCAATACCGGAGAGAGAATCGAGCAATTCTTGAATGAGCTCTGAATCATTGAGTTCAATTGCTTCAGGCAAAAGATCTTGGACATCCTGAAAGCGGGTTTTAAGTTCCTGATAGGAAACGGTCCACAACTTCAGCTCATTGACAGCTTGGATCACCTTTTGAGCTGCCCCTTGATCGTTCCAGAAATCGGGAAGAGCCATTTGCTCTTCGAGTTCGCGCACCTTTTCTTCTTTGACCGCTAGGTCAAAGATACCTCCACATATCGGAAAGGCGCTTGCCGATTGCGTGGATTTTTTCTTGTGTTGGGAAATCCATAAAACTGGACTAAAGGTATCACCAAGCCACTTCTTCGGTCAAGGGGAAAACAGCGATCCCCTTTTCACTCAAATACATCATCGTTTCCTCTTCCACTTCATACCTATGAGATCCCTGTAAAGAGACTTTTTCAGCGATGAAAGAAGACCTTCCGTGTAGAATAATCTCTACCGATTCATCTCGAACAAAATCGCCCCTCCAAAAGGGGGTCGATTTTTCCCAATCGACTCCTTGGTTGACGATGTCTACCTCTCGGAGAATACAGCGTCCCAAACCCACATCTCCTTTGACAAGAAGACTGCCCTTCAGAGAAAAGTCGGATAGGAGAAGCTCGGAGAGATCGAGCTGCAATTCGGCGCCTAAAGCAAGAGTTCCCGACCACACTTTCTTTTGGATCAAAGAATAAAGAGGTCCCAAACAAGGGTGATAAAGAAACACAAACTCGGGCCCTTTTTCGAGATATTGGAGAATGGTTCTGGCAGGGGGCAAAGTCACGTGGCAAGTTTCGCTCAAAAGTTCTCTTGCAGCAACAAGAAGATCGAAAAAACAAGACTCTGGAGTTTCATGTAAAGACCCTCCCCTGACAAACGCTTTTTTCGCGGTGGAGATCGTTTTTTCTCTTCGGTTATAGGTGATGAACGTCTTTTTTGTTGTAAGCGAGGGATTTTTCCTCTCGACAAAGACATCAGCCATGTTTTGCATCGTCGACTCAAGCCGTCCCATGAAAGACTCTTGCGGTTCTCCCCTCGGATTGATAAAACTTCCTTTCTTCAAATTGAGCAATAATCCTGGGAGAGGAGAAGTTTCCACCGCCTCTTCGACCGCCCTTAAATCGACAAATAAAAGATTCGTATTGGAAGAAAAGCGGGAGTAAGGTTCCCCCTCTTTTAGAGGAAGATCTTCGATTCCATATTTTGTAAAGTCACAATACTCGATATTTGTGAGAACCATCTTCCCTTGACGCTCAAGAAGAACATTGACCCCTTCCGCTGAACGGATCAGGCGCGGACAGGAAGAAAACCCAAATTTAGCCCCTTTTTTCCATCCCCAACCCATGAACGCCAAAAGACCGTAATCGAGCCCAGCGATCGGGTTATTGATCTGGCGGACGAGAGCTTTTGTTCGTCCCTTACTCTTAAACCAAGAAAAAATCCCTTGGTCTTTTGCCATCTTCCAAATCGCCCCATGGCCGCCCGGCTTCAAGACCGGCTTGAGCCCCTCAGAAAAAAGCCATCGACCTTTTTCATTTACAACAGGGACTAAAGGTTGCGTAAAGACCTGGAAGTTTTCCTTAAGTCGACCAAACCAATTGGCCTCTTCCAGCATCTGGAGAACATGGAAATGATTCTCTTTTTCAAGAGAAGTCATGATCGCGATCGGAGTTACGATCTTTTTTCCCTCGCGCAAGAAATAGAGATGCTCGCGAGCCTCTACATCACGAATCAACCGTTCGAGAAGCGTTTTGCCGCCGAAAACCAATTTTGCGGCAGGGAGCTCGAGGCCCGTCTTTTCGTCCACTAAATGGAGTCGATCTGCAGCACCTCCGAGAGGGAAAATTTCTCCCATCAGAGAAAGACCTTGAATCCCCACTTCGATCGCCGCTTTCGTTTCTTCATCCAACTGCCCAATATCGATGAATCGAGGAGGATGATAGACCAGATCTTCTTTCTCTTCTTGTTCTCCTCGCAAAAGAGACAAGATCTTTTGCTGATAGCCAACAAGACCTCCAATCTCTTTGTAAAACACATCAATCGGAATCAATAGATCGAGCAGTTCAGCGAGTTTATCTAAAGAAAAAGAAGGATGTCCAAAAAGAGGTTCTAATTCACCGATTGCAAAGAGTTGACGCAAAACAGCAACCCTTTTTTCCGAAGAGAAAATCGGAGCGAAAAGAGGATCTAAAGTCGATCCTCCTCTTTCGAGAAGAGATTGAAATTCAGTATGGAGGTTCATCTTTCATGAAGATGCCAGGAAAAGGACAAAAAAATCGAGAGGAAATTGAACTCCATCGAAGAGGAGGTCCGCATGAGAAGCGGTTTGGATTTTTTGGCATTAGGGCGGGATTTTTCGAAAATCGGCTGAAAAGCCCAAAAGCTTATCTCGATTTTCGAGAAAATCGCGCAACGTCACAAGCATCAAAAACGCTGCTTTGACAATGTCGCAGAGAAAGAGCTTTGTTGCGCAATTCCTCGTAAAGCATCTAGGACGCTAGGTCCAGGCTGATTTATCCGGCTACCTTGTAACTTTTGGGCATCCCAAGTTCCGTCATCCGATTCAATACATCCAGTTTTATCGTTACTTCCGTGGCTTGAGTGGGTTCTTTGCGAGATGCAAGCCGATCTCCCAATATCGTTTTGT
>DAIDIZ010000066.1 GCA_027451585.1 Chlamydiota bacterium | reverse complement strand
CTGAATATTGTCAGAACATTGGCCGAGAAACTGGGGTGGAAAGAAGAAAGTATGCCGAAATGGAGTGCTCAGTTACTTAGCAGACCTAAGTGGACTTTAGCGCTGATGAGAGGGTTATGAGGCGACTTTGCAGGTGTCCTGTTGAAAGAGCGACCAGAAATCCGTCCCTAACAAGCATTATCAAATTAGCGAAAGCCCTCCAAATCGATACTAAATATTTTATTCCATGATCTAATGAAATGCCCTTAAAAAATCCTTACACTGCCGAATCAAACACATTGCCTCCCGGTGAGAAGCCTTTGCTTTTTTCGTATGGCCTCCATGTTTCAGCACAGCTAAGCGGGAACGTTCTTTCCCCACTTTAGTTTTCGGACCCCTGGTAGTTCCTCCATGCATATGACACGTTCCTCTTCCCCGAACAGCCCATTTCAGGCACTGCTCCTTAGATCTTTTACTTTTTGCTGTACACTGGGCCACAATGATCCAAGGGGTTCAATTCTCGTTTTATTTCTGTACCCCCTCCCCGGCCGACGAGCGGGAGAGATTTTGGGCGACTATGGCTTGACCTTCATTATGCATATGAATGACTTGCACGGTCTGCTGCCCGCCGGAACGGTACTTTATGAGAGCCTGCATTGATTGGTTGGCTGTATTCAAGAGCTTGGCGGACAAGGAGAATAATTTCTCGATATGATAAAACATTTCCTGAGAATTAGCATTTCGAAGGCATCTCATGCCCGAGTCGTGCAAGGCAAAAAACTGGCCCAGGAGTAGGGCCTCCGTTTCATCTTTTGGTTTTAATGCTGAGAGCATCGCCGAGGCGCTATTGATTCTAAGTTCGTGGGTATCATCAGCCAAACCGTAGGCAATATCCTTGATAATTTTTTCTCCAATTGATGGATCGGAAGTTCCTGAAGCTTGTTGTATTGCCTCTATGATCTTTTTCCCATCAAGTTCACTTCCGTCCGAAAGCTCTAGAGACTGAAACTCCTTCTTCCCCGTCTCTTCATTAAGCTTGTATTTCCACTTAAGAAAGGGTTTTGGGACGTCGAGCCCGTTCACTTTTGCAACCGGCCCCTGTTCTCTTTTTGCTATTTCAGATTTATTACTCATAAGTTATCTTTCCAATGTAACTATTTTTCTTAGTCTATCACATTTCCGCTTCAAGCATTTTAAATCATCTTGAAGTGCCCCAAATAAAGCCCGCGGCCCTTTTGGCCCGGCCTCGATGTCCTCCCTCAGTGAGGCATAAAATTTCTGTGGGATTACAACTCTTACGGCCTGTTTGAGTTCGAATGGATCCAAAGGCAATTCTCTCTCTGAAAGAAACCATGTAACAAGAGGTTCTTCCCACATCGCTGCCACCTTTTTCGGTTGTACGGGCGAAGATCGCTCATTTCCCTCGGGATCTAACCAACTTTGAGCAAATGCTAGAAGTTCCATTATTCAATCCCTGTTTGGCAGATTGAGTTTATCTGAAATGGCGCCCAACTGGTTCCTCATCGAGGAAAATAGCCAAGTTTGAAAATTTGAACATTCCCACCCTACCTATTCGCACTTCCATAGACTTTTAAAGAGTGTATGAGGGCACTCAAACTACTCAAACAATCCATCCAATCCATCGGTATACCTGTAAACTTCATAGAGCAATCCTTCATCTATCTTGTTTGACTAAGCAAACCCAGCCATTTTCAAACTAGTCAAACTCCTTGACCGGTCCCCCGAGTTGCGGTGAGTAAATACCGTTCATTCTTTTTCTTGGAGTCGGAAGAAGGGAGTACTTCAATTTGGCTTGCTTCCTCGAGCGTCTTCAACACGTAATCATAAGAATCTTTTCCTCCAGAAAGACAACGACTTGAAAGTAGTTCGTAACGAAAAACACTTCCCCCGCGCTTAGCAATATATTGCAGAACAAGACGACAGTTTCTTTGGATTGCCGATTCTCCCAGTTCTGTGTCGAAAAGATGGGCCGTGCTCTTAATAGCATGTTCAATCACGCTCACCGCAGCCACGATCGATTCAGGCCAAATCTCGTACCCCTCCCCCTTCGCCAAAGTCTCCTCATCCTCAAAGAAGGGCTGAACAATCATTGCCAGTTTCAAAATGTATGGAGACCATCTTTTGAGATAGGGTTCTATGATAGATTGGGCATTTTCTGAATATCCTTGCGTCGCCTTGTACATCTCCGCGTGAATCCGCTCGAAGACTTCTTGGGCCTTTGTAGACAGTTTGTACACTCTTGCCTGGGAAGCCGCCTGTGTCAGGATACGCTCAACCTCCTGTTCTGCCGCCCAAAGAGTGGTTCTGTCTCTTCGCTGTGGAAGGGCGGAGGGGATCTCATCTGTTGGCACAGGGAGAAATAAGAGAAAACGAGCAAAAAACCCACTATTTACGTCGGCCGGCTTGATCTGTTGTTTAATCCAGTCGATCGTCGAGACTGCACAGATACCGATAAAGGGGCGCTCAATTCGAAGAGTCCCTTCCGTCTTGGTCTTTTGCTCGAAACTCTCTGGAACGTCGAACAGGTCAGTCAACAAGGATTTCAGTCCCTCATTGTAGGTTTTTTCCATGTTGGAAAGCCAAGCAGAGAACTCGTTGAGAAAAATAGTCCCACCTCGCCCTCTAGCTAGGTCTTGAAGCAGTCCCGCCATTGTTGTTAGATGGGGCAAAACCACATCTTCCTTGAGAATATCGGCGCATTCTCTGTCCATCCTTTTCTCCATGGGCTCTTCTGCTTTTTTGCTCTTCTGATTAAGGGAGTCATCCATTGTTGCCTTTACGGCTTCTTCCTTCTCCTTTAGTCGTTTTAAGACGTCGCCGTGCTTTTTCCTAGAAAGCTCACTTCCTGACCTAAGGGAGGTGCTTTTGAAGCCATCGCTTTTTAAAATCATGAGAACCCAAAGGACTGGGTAAAGAGTTTGAAAATACTCCGTATTTGGGAGATGGTGATGAGTCTTAAAAAATCCGCTTATCGTTCCAAGAAGTGAATTGGTTATCATGATCGGATCTGCACTGGAAAATCGGCACTGTTCCTCGATATAAGCTCTGAGAGGGAGCGGTAAGGCGCTCGGTGAAAACCGTACAGTGGGATGCTTTCTTTGTAAAATCCCCTCTGCAATTTTAGCCGCCAAGTCGATCCCCTCATTCCTCTGGGTTGATTCGGCAGCAGTAGCCACTTGCAATTGTCTCTTTACCTCATCTACGCCACTAAGAATATGAAGATCATTGAAGTCTGTTGGCTTTTTTCCATTTCCCAATCTAAGGCCATCGGAGAACTTTGGGAAAACCACCTTACAGCTGTATTTTTGAGCTGCTGTTTCTGCTTTTTTGCGACCTGGATTCCCTTCCGTTTCAACATCATCATCCCCTGCAATAACTATCTGATGCTTAGAATATTTTGTCCTTAAAGCGCCAATGACCGGCTCGATATTTCCGCAATCAAAAGCAACCACAACGGGGCGACCGTCGGCTTGATGAATGCTAGCGCCGGTGGCGAACCGGCAAAGCAACAGTTTTTCTGTAAATTCGATCTTCTCCCTCTTTTCACCTCTCACGTTTAATTATTTTCTGAGCCCGGATTTAATAGAGGACTCATGTCTAAATATTGCTTTCCAGTCACCCACTCCTCGTGGATTTCTA
>DAIDIZ010000065.1 GCA_027451585.1 Chlamydiota bacterium | reverse complement strand
GACTGGAAAGCAATATTTAGACATGAGTCCTCTATTAAATCCGGGCTCAGAAAATAATTAAACGTGAGAGGTGAAAAGAGGGAGAAGATCGAATTTACAGAAAAACTGTTGCTTTGCCATTAAGAAAGATTTTGCTTCGCTGCTTCGACAAGTTGACGGCTTAATTCTCGGCGAGAAATGGGGTCGTGAATGACCACAGGAGGTGTTTGCAGTTGGCGCCGACGAGCTTGAGCTGCCATCCGACATCCCTTCTCCCGATGCGGAAAAATGAGAAATGCTTCTGGAAGAGCTGGAGTTGCTCCAGGAGGGAGAATAACTTCTGAAGCTTTACGAAATCGGTCTTCAATTTTATCGATCGTTAAACTCGGAAACAGTTTTTGTTGCCGCTGGAGATCCCTACCTCCGGTGTACTCTTTGATTAAATCCGCGAACCCGCATGAAATCTCTACCTCTCCCCCTTCGGTAGTAACGAGCCGATCGGCCACGTCCTTGGTGGTCAATGTCAGCAGACTTTTCACTGGAACGACTTTCTTAAGATCACGCGCAGCATAGATCATGATCCAGAAAAGAAGTGCAATTTCACCGTCCACTTGATTTTCTAACGGGTCATTAATAAACCGATTTATGAAATGGTATAGGAACATCCCATAGGTCTGTCTGTCTAAAACCCTACTGGATTCCCAGCGCGGATCTGCTGTTTCTTTTTGTGACGAAGCTCCCTCCGGGAAATATTCCATAAGAAATGCCTCCTGTTTTTCAAGAGGCCATGTAAGCTTTGCAAACACCAACTCTAGCAAGCGCCCCTTCCAAAATCGTTGAAACTCCTTGAAATGCCGTTTCTTGCGGTTTCTCAGAGCTGCTGTCACTAGTTGATAGGCTTCATAAATATTGCTATCTTCATTGGGCGCAAATTCCGTCTTTATTAGAGTTTTGTATACCTTTGGCCCCTTAATTTTCCCATGAAAATCCAAGATAGCTTTCTTATAGCCAGGAAAGCAGTGACACTGAAGGTTGCTTTCGAATAGATCCCTTTCCTGATAAAACTGGCCAATTGCAAGTAACTGATTTGTGTACGAACCCGCTTTGTCCTCTTCTTCAAACCAATCAATCCATTCGGACATTTCATCTTCTGAAGCGCAATAAAGAATATCCTCCAGTTTGCTTTCTTCTAGTTTTTTCAGATTTTCCGAAGGGAGTTGAGTCTTGACACCCCAAGGAATAAACCAAAGGGTTTTTTCATTTGCGTTCGAGCAATAATAGACCTGGGACCTCAAATAAAGTGGAGGAGATAGGATCATGCCGATCAGTGGGTTTGAACTGGCGGCCTCTCGCAGATCTCTGTTCGGTGAAAACATGCTGAGGCCAAGGCGATGAGTAGACACCATAGCAGCCACTGCCCGTTCGGTCATAAGCGGTCTTCCCGCAATAAGGTACTTTTCATAGAAGTAAAGATGGAGGGATCTGGCCTGTTCAGCAACTTTGTCATGAAACATGTCCAGGTTCTTTAATAGAGACTTCATCGCTCTGGCGAGTCTCTGGTGTTTATTGAGCGCCATGCTGATTTTCTCCTAGTGAAGGACCGATAAGTTGATTGCTGGTCTTTTGTAGAATGCGGGCAATGTGTTCCTTGCTGAAGTGGGCGTAGCGGCGGGTCATCGTAGGTGACTTATGGCCAAGGACTTCCATTAATTCTCCCTGGGTCGCTCCGTTCATCGCCATGTGCGACGCCGCCGTATGCCTCAAATCGTGAAATTTAAAATCTTGAAGCTTAGACTCTTGTATTGCTTTTTGGAAGGCTTTCCTAATAAGGGAGTACGGATGACGCTTTGCCGGGTTCTTGGACGGGAATAAAAACTCCTCTGGAAGCTTTGGGCGCTGCATCTCTTTGAGGTAGGCGACCACCTGATCGGGCAAGGGGACGAAGCGGGCGCTGCCATTTTTGGTCATTTCGAGATTGGCGAACCCGTTGTCGAAGTCGATGTGCTTCCAGCGGAGATTGGCTATCTCCCCGAATCTGAGGCCCATCGAGGCCGCAATGAGCACCATACCATGCAAATGAGGATTTTTATTCCCCTTGCAGCATTGAAGAAGCGCATGCAGCTCCTCACGGGAAAGGAAACGATTCCTGCCCGCATTCTCCTTCAGCTTCGATACCCTCCTAAATGGATTTTCATTGACTAACTGCCATTCTTGAACGGCAAGAGCGAAGGCCCTCCCAAGGCTGGAAAAATATCTGTTCACCGTCGAGTTCGTCCTTTTTTTCTTCCGGAATGTGATGCCTCTGAGAAGATTCTCTTTGGCCTCCACAAGGAGGGCAGGAGTGATTTCGACCAAGGCTTTATTCCCGTAGTTTTCTCGCCACCAATTTAGGTGGGAAGTCTGGTCCCTCAAGCGGGAGGGGAATTTGTTGAGATAAAGGCGAATGTACTGGTCGATTAGCTCGGAAAGGGTGTACTTGCGAGCCTTGTTGTCGAGGACGTGCTTTCCATCAAGGAGAGAGCTTTCGACCTTCCTAACCCAGTTTTTTGCGTCGGTGAGGGTACGGAAGGACTGGCGGAGGGGATTGGCGTTTTTGCGACGGACTTCGGCGTGGAAGCTGATAGATCCATCTTTTTTCTCGTACTTGCGAATACATCTGATATTGTCGGAGCTTTTCATAATCTATTGGAACCAAAATTTGAATTGTAAAACATTTAGGAAAACTTGGGAATAGGATAAGTAATCCGTTGCTCCCAGCTGTTCTTGTCATTGCTAATCAGTTCTCTTCGATACCTTGAGATTCGAATTTACGCATTTTTTCCGCATTTGAGGAAAAACTTGGCGCCGTTTTGGACTGTGGATCAAGAGTTAGGGTAACGAAATGTTTTGATTCTGGATGGTTCCAGTCATTTGCGGAAAAAGTGCGGAAAATTTGCACTTTGCGGAATTTGAACATAAGGACCTCTGGCTTGAAGTTTGTTGTACCAGAGCTATTTAGGAAAGATGGGAAGAATCTCCGGGTGCAAGATTCGAACTTGCGACCAATGGATTAACAGTCCACTGCTCTACCGCTGAGCTAACCCGGAATAAGAAAGAGGATTCATCTTACTCTTTTCTCCAATTCTGCTTCAAGAGATTAATTAATTCTTGAGAGAGAAGGCTCCCTCTTGGTACTCTCTGAGCTTACATGAATGAAGAGTCGTTAACAGGTCACGTCGAAGCCATCGTCTACACCCAACCGGAAAATGGTTTCACCGTTGCCCGGCTGAAAGAATCGGAAAAGCGGGAGCTAACGATCATCGTGGGTTATTTGGCCTCGCTCCAACCGGGGGAGACGGTCGCCTGCAAGGGGGTGTGGAAAATCCACCCAAATCATGGCCGGCAGTTCGAGGTGAAGGACTATACCGTCGAGATGCCCAATGACGTGGTAGGGATCCAAAAGTATCTCGAGTCGGGTCTTGTCAAGGGAATCGGACCCGTCTTTGCTAAAAAAATTGTGGATCGATTTGGGGCAGGAACTCTCTCTGTCATCGATCAGACTCCTCACAAGCTCCTCGATATCCCGGGCCTGGGAGAAAAGAAGCTCGATAGCCTGGTCGAGTGCTGGAAGGCGCAAAAATCGATTCGCGATGTGATGATCTTTTTACGAGCCCACGGAGCAAGCCCTGCCTATGCACAGAGAATTTACAAGGCCTATGGCGATCAAAGCATCGAAAAGGTGAAAGAAAACCCGTACAAACTGGCCAAAGATATTTTTGGAATCGGCTTCAAAACGGCTGATGGGATTGCCCTCAAATTGGGATTCACTCTCCACTCTTCTGAACGGATTGCAGCTGGCATCGAATTCGTTTTATGGGAACTATCCAATGAGGGGCATACATGCTATCCGCTCACCGATTTCCTGCCGTATGCTAAAGAGATGTTGGATGTGGCAGTCGAGCTAATCGAAGCTGAGGTCCAGTCTCTCATTTTGAAAAATTTCTTGGTCAAAAAGGGGGAGTTCATTTGGCTCAAAGTGTTCGACTCGTTTGAGATGGGGATTGTAAAAGATCTGCTGCGTCTCAAAGAGAGTCCTCAGGTGGTGAGATCCATTGATGCACTGAAAGCGGCCACTTGGGTTGAAGAAAAGCTGGGGATCGAGTTTGCGTCGCAACAAAGAGAAGCGATCATGAAAGCGCTCACTGACAAGGTCCACATCATCACAGGGGGCCCAGGAACTGGCAAAAGCACCATCACCAATGCGATTTTGCGGGTCTCCGATAAGTTGACTGATCAAATCGTACTGGCCGCTCCCACGGGACGAGCTGCTAAACGGATGTCACAGATCACCCATCGCAGAGCCGTTACGATCCATTCGCTCTTGGAGATGGATTTCTCTTCAGGGGGCTTTAAACGAGGAAAAGACAATCCTGTCAAATGCGATCTGATCATTATCGATGAGGCGAGCATGATCGATACGTCGCTTCTCTTCTCTTTGCTCAGAGCCATTCCAAGTGGCGCGAGAGTCTTGTTTGTGGGAGATGTGGATCAGCTACCAAGCGTAGGGCCCGGAACTGTATTGCGCGACATCATCCAGTCGGGAAAAATTCCCGTCACAAGACTTACTGAAATCTTTCGCCAAGCCAAGGGATCGAAAATCATCACTAATGCCCACCGGATTAACCAGGGAGAATTCCCGTCTCTCTCTACCGCGGAAGAAAGCGATTTTCACTTCATCGAAGCCGAAACACCTGACGCAATCCAACAGATTATTCTGGAACTTGTCGGGAAAACAATCCCAGAAAAATGGGGCTTTGATCGGATCGAAGAGATCCAGGTTCTCTCTCCAATGAAAAAAGGGGTGATTGGAACAGAATTACTCAACGATGTCTTACAAACGCTCCTCAATCCAAGCGCTGCCCCTCTCTTTCGAGCTGGCAGAAAGTTCCTCGTGAAGGACAAGGTGATGCAGATCCGAAATAACTATGATAAGGGGATCAGCAACGGAGATATTGGACGCATTGAGGAAATCAATCCAAGAGAGCAGCTCCTCACGGTCTCTTTTGACGGAAGAATCATCGAATACAATTTCTCCGAACTCGATGAGCTCCTCTTAGCGTATGCCACTTCTGTCCACAAGTACCAAGGCAGCGAATGTCCTTGCATTGTAATGCCAGTCCATACTTCTCACTTCAAGCTCCTCCATCGCAACTTGCTCTATACGGGAGTGACGCGAGGGAAAAAGCAGGTGTATCTGGTCGGAACAAAGAAGGCAATTGCAATCGCCATTCATAACGATCAGGTCCACAAGCGATTCACAGGGCTGGAAAAGGCTCTTAAAGGGCAATAGAGACAAGCGCAAAGAGAACGGGTATTTTCTGTTCTCTTTGCGTTATACTGAAATGATACCAAATTAGGCGTTGACTTTGCGTCGTTCGATGTATTGAACTACATCGGAAACGGTCTTGAGTTTCTCTGCATCTTCTTCAGAGATCTCAAAACCAAATCGCTCTTCAAAAGTCATGATTAACTCTGTGAGATCGAGTGAATCAGCGTTCAAATCTTCGATGAATGATTTCTCTGAGGTGACGTCTGCCGCGTCGACTCCGAGCTGTTCTACAATAATATCAATGACTTCCTGTTGTACAGACATAATTTCCTTTTTTTTGAGTTACATCACCATGCCGCCATCTACCGGGAGAACTTGTCCCGTGATGTAATTGGACATGTCACTGCCTAAAAATAGAGCTGCCTGGGCAATATCCCCGGGCTGCCCAATTCGAGCAAGTGGTATTTTTGTTAAAATTCCCTCCTTCACTTGAGGGGGAAGAACTTCTGTCATTTGGGTCTCGATGTATCCGGGCGCAATACAGTTCGCTCGAACACCACGGCTGGAAAGCTCTTTGGCAAGCGACTTGGTAAAGCCAATCATCCCCGCTTTGGATGCGGCGTAGTTGGTTTGCCCCGCATTTCCCGTAAGACCAATCACAGAGGAGATGTTGATGATCGAACCCGATTTGGCTTTCATCATGATGCGAGAAAGAGGCCTGCACATGTTATATACCGACTTGAGATTGACTCGCATCACATCATCCCAATCTTCTTCCGTCATCCGCATGAGGAGATTATCGCGGGTGATGCCGGCGTTATTGACGAGGATATCCACCTTACCAAATGCCGAGATAACTTGTTGGATCGCTTGTTCCGCTTCGGCTGTTTTTGCAACATCGACAAGAAAGCTCAAGAATTTTTGCTCGGAAGTCAGTCGATGGGTTTCCATTTCGAGGACTGCCTGAACCGCTCTTTCGCCATTCGTTCCAAAAATGGCAACATCAGCGCCTTGTCGTGCGAACAAAAGAGCAATCGCCTTTCCGATGCCCGCCGTTCCTCCTGTGATGAGAGCGGTCTTTCCTTTTAACAATTGCATGTTGCGGCCTCTTTTGCGATCAGTTCTAAATCGGCTACTTTTTCCAGAGAAAGTGTGATCCCTTTAACACCGATCTTTCGATTCATTCCTGAAAGGGTTTTTCCACAACCAATCTCGAGATAAAGATCGCATCCTCTTTGGTCGATGGCTCGGATCCCATGTTCCCAACGCACTGATTGAGTTACTTGAGAGATGAGATGTTTCCGGATCTCTTCTTTTGATTCGACAACCTGTCCAGAGACATTCATCACAAGAGCACTCGGAGAGTCTCTAAGGGGGGTCTGTTCGATATAGGGTTGTAAAGAAGTTTGAGCAAGTTCCATGAGCGGGCTATGAAAAGCCCCAGAAACACTCAAAGGAAGGACCCGTTTGGCCCCCTTTGCCTTTAACGCTTCTCCCCCTTTCTCCACCCCTTCTTTCGTTCCCGAAATGACTACTTGTCCTGGGCAATTGTAATTGGCAACCCAAACACCCGGGATCCCTCTTAGCCCCTCTTCAACTTGGTGTCCCTCAAGACCTAAAATAGCAGCCATCGTCCCGCTCATCTTTTCACAAGCCTCTTGCATAAACTGGGCCCTTTTCTGAACAAGAGAGAGAACTTCAGCAAATCCGATTTTCTGAGAACTGAGCAATGCTGTGTATTCTCCCAGGCTCAGTCCCGCGCAAACAAAGGGGGTGAGGTCAGTGAGTTGATTTTGTAAAACGCGAAGAAATGCAAAACTGGTGACCAGAATCGCAAGTTGACTGTGTTTGGTCTGCACGAGGAGCTCTTCGGGTCCTTCAAAAATGATCCGAGAGAGCGGCATATGGAGAAGCTCATCGGCTTCTTGGAACGTCTCTTTAGCAACGGGGAAAGCGGCTGCAAAATCTTTGCCCATCCCCACATATTGAGCCCCTTGACCGGGGAAGATAAACGCGATTTTTCTTTTCATTTTCGACCACTCAATAAAGCTGCCCCCCAAGTCAATCCACCCCCGAAAGCAGTGAGCAAAATTTGGTCGTCTTGTTGGATGACATAGGTTTTCGCAAGCTCGTCTAATGCAATCGCTACCGAAGAGGCAGCCGTATTGCCATACTTTTGCACGGTTTTGAACACTCTTTCGGGAGGCAAATGCTCAAAGCGTTTCGCGATCGCGTCAATGATCCTCATATTGGCCTGGTGAGGGATGAGATACGTCACTTTCTCTTCAGAACTGCCGGCTGCCTCTAAACACTCTTTGCATGCAGCCTCCATTCTACGGACTGCGTGCTTGAACACCTCGTTTCCAGCCATTTTGATATAGTGGAGACCATTTTCGACCGTTTCCTTCGAGGCAGGACATCTCGTTCCTCCGGCTGGCATCATCAATAGGTTGGCTTGCTCTCCGTCACAACCTAGCTCGACACACTCAATCCCAAGCCCCTTGCCAGTTGAAGAGACAATACAAGCTCCAGCCCCATCTCCAAACAAGATGCAGGTCGAACGATCCTTGTAATTGGTGACTGCCGAAAGCTTTTCTGCCGCCACAATCAAAATATTCTTGTAAGCCCCCGTCTCAACGAATGCTTTGGCAATCGAAAGAGCGTAAATAAATCCTGTGCAAGCCGCCTGCACGTCAAGACCTGCTGCCTGCTTGGCTCCAATTTGCTGCTGGATGAGGCAAGCGGTGCTCGGAAAAGGGTAATCAGGAGTTGTGGTTGCAACGAGAATGAAATCAATATCTTGAGGAGACAAACCTGAGTCCTTCAAAGCTGCGAGAGCAGCTTTTGCCCCCATATCCGAGGTAAACTCATCCTCCCGTGCTAAACGGCGCTCTTTCATTCCGGTGCGCGATACAATCCACTCATCAGAGGTCTCGACCATTTTTTCGAGATCTTGATTCGAGAGGATCCTCTCCGGCAAATAGGATCCAGTACCAATAATTTTAGCTTTACGATTCATTTTTTGAATGATCTATAAATTTGGGGTCCAGTCTACCCGATTCCCCTTTTATCCCCAAGTGTTATACAGGAAATGATTCCAAAGTCGATGGGAATGCGGCCTGGTCGCCGGCGCAATTTTAAATTGCCAGTGAACGGTCTCATGCTTTTAAAAAAATTTTTGCTACTACACTTAATTCATATAAGTGAATAAACTGAGCAAAAAATTTTTATTTGGAGAGAACGACTAAATGGCTATTCGACCGATTCAACGCCCAGACAAGTCCCCTTTACCTCCTGAAGAGAGTGGTCCTCCTACAGAACCTCAATCTCTGGAACCCTCCGTTCCTTCAACTCCCCAAGACCGGGTATTCCCTTCGGGTCTGAACTAAACCCTCTGAAGCGGTCAATCCTTATGAGGGCAACAGTTGTCTGTCATTTAAATCGGTTGATTTTATAGAATGCCCCCATCATTCGAGGTATTTTATGACCATTTCCTCTACTCAAGGATCTCCCGCTCCCACTCAAGGATCCCAGCCCCATACACAAGCACAGCGTGTATCCCCAGCAAGATCCCCTTCTCCTTTATCCGATCTCGTTAGACAAAATGCACAGATCTGGGAACGGGACCAGGACCCTCGGCAGTGAAAATTTTTCCCGCCTTCCTTTGTTTATCTCTATTTGCGGAAGAGATCACAGTAGATCTGCGCAATCCCTCCTATCAAAATGGCATTGTCCACACAAGCGAAGGCGGAGTGATTCAAGGAGATGACCTCCGGATCCAAGCGAAACACATCCAATACATCCACAAAAAAGAGGCCCATAAAGTAGAGGCAGAAGGCGATCTCCTCATCCAGTACAAGGGGAAAGCCTACGTGGGCAGTGAGCTCGAATACGATTTTCTGACGAAAATGGGAACTATTTTCGATGGGAAAACAGCGGCAGCCATGTGGTTTGTCGGGGGAGACCAGATCGATCTGAAAGAGGATGGGAGTTATAAGGTCAAAAATGTCTCGATCACTACGTGTGAAAATAAGGATAGCTCTTGGGATCTGCATGCAAAACGAGTAGGAGTCACAACGACCGATCTTTTCGAAGCAAAAAAGATTCGGTTTCGCCTGTTTAAATTCCCTCTTTTTTGGCTTCCCTCTTTTAAACTCAATTTGAAGAAATTCAAGGAACCGATCTTTCGCTACACAGTAAACTGGGATAAGGGGCAAGGCCCACGGGGGGCCATCCGCTACCAACTCTACTCATGGGAAGATTTTGCTCTCTATGGAAGACTGGAGTATCGCTGGAGCACGGGGTGGGGCGGAGCTTTAGAAACTGAATATCTCCCAGAAGGGAAACCCATCACCTTCGTTACTCGCAGTTATCTCGGGAAAAATCGACTCGAAACAGCGCCTGAAGCCATGCGCCGCTATCGACTACAAGGGGCTCTTCATGCGCGCGCAAATGACGACAAGACATCGATTGCACTCACCTGGGATAAATACAACGATGTCCGAATGCCAACCTTATTCAAGCCCGATGATTTTGAGGTAAGCACAGCGCAAAAAACCCTTTTTTATGTGCGACATCAAGAAAAATTATTTCTCACCTCGCTTAAAATCCGTCCCCGAGTTAATCCGTTTGAATCGATTAAACAAGATCTCCCCACCGTTTATTTTCATCTTCTGCCTCACGAGATCGGGCACACCGGCATTTACCATTTCTTAGGGATAAAAGGGGCCTATGTCGATTTTACCTACTCAGATCAGCTTGCGAAATCGTTAAAAGCCTTTCGATCAGGTCGGATAGAAATTAGCGATGAGTGGCAACGCCCCGTGCCGATGGGACCTCTCACTTTGACTCCCTTCTTCGGCCTCCACGGAATTTTCTACAGCAACAGTCCTCTCAACAATCCTCGGCTCGTGGGTTGGCTAAACTACGGTGGGGATCTATTCTTAAGAGGAAGAAAGGGGTTTGAGCGGTATCAACATATCCTCGAGCCTTATGCCCATTTCCATGCCCTCACACGACCGACAACGCCTCCGGATCAACACTTCATTTTCTCGATCGCCGATGGGTATGAAAAGATCAACCAGATCCAGGTAGGAGTTCGCAATCTCCTTTTTTCTCACAAACGGAAAAACAAAGAGCCCTCTTTCTCCTCAGATCTCTATGCGAATGCTTTTTTCTCCGATCCGACCATTCCGCAATTCATCCCCCGCCTTTATCTCCTTCTTGACTGGAAACTCCCCTCTCTCCATTTTTCGTTTCACAATTGCTGGAATATCCGGCACGACCTATTTGATTTTTCCAAAGCGCGTCTCCTCTGGACGGTAAGCGAAAACGTGGCCCTCTCTTTTGAAGCGAGATACCGATCAAAATACGATTGGAGGAAGGCCGATCACGACAATTTTATCCTCGATGTGACAAGATCCGAAACAGAGCTGCTCCTCTCTCCCCTTTCAGATCAAAGAGTCACGCTCCTCTCCCAATGCTTCATCCGGTTCAATCCTTTGTGGGAAGCCAAAATCTCCTCCATTCAAGGGTTTTATCGTCTTGATGAAAAACCGTACACAGAAGTGAAAATCGACCTTTCGACCTGGATCAGCTCCTCTTTCAAGGCGCGCCTCTCCTATAGCCACATTCGCAATGACGATCGGGTGAGCTTTCACCTCGACCTAGTCAAGAAACAACTTTGACAAGGAGCTTTTTCTTTTTCCCTGCACTGAAAACGAGATAGGTTCCGTCGATCAAGTCCGACGCCTCAATCACGAAGGTAGCGTCGAGGATCTTTTGATTGTTGAGGTAAGCCCCTCCATTCTTGATCAAGCGGGTTGCTTCCGATTTGCTCTCGGTAAGAGAGAGTCGAGTCATCACATCGATCGCTTTTTGACCCACTACATCCTTCTTCCCCAACGTGGCATGCGGCATATCTTGGGCGAGGGTTTTAAGCACCTCTCCAGACAAAGTCGCCTCCTTGCCAGGAGCCATTGCATCGGTTGCTCTCAAAGCAGAATCAACTCCCTCTTGACCATGGACAAAACGAACCACCTCTTCAGCTAATCGTTTCTGGGCATGATTCGGAACAGACATCCCCTTCTCGATCTCACAAATCTCGTCTAACGACAAGAAGGTGAGCATCTTCAGAAGGCGAATTACATCGGCATCGGGAACGCCGAATAGGTATTGATAGAGTTGGTAGGGAGAGAGGCGATCTTCGGCAAGCCAAATAGCCCCCTCCTCTGATTTGCCAAATTTTTTGCCGTCGCTCCTCGTGATGAGAGGGAAAGTAATCCCGTAGATCGGCCGCTCTCCGAGTCGCCGGTTGTACTCAATTCCCGCGGTGATGTTGCCCCACTGATCACTTCCTCCCATCTGCAGAGTGACCCCGTGGTGCTTATTGAGGTAGTAAAAATCGTAGCCCTGTAGAATCTGGTAACTAAATTCGGTGAAACTCATCCCCTCTTCGGATTGAACTCGAGAGCGAACACTTTCTTTTGCAAGCATCGTCCCAATACGAAAATGTTTGCCAACATCTCGCAAGAACTCAATCAAGGAAATCGATCCAAGCCACTGCTGATTATTCAATACTTTTGAACGGGGTAGAATTTTTTTGAAAAAAGTTTCGAGCCGGCCTACGTTGTATTGGAGAGTTTTCTCATCTAAGAGAGGCCTTTCTGTACTTTTCCCCGAAGGATCGCCAATCCGACCTGTAGCGCCCCCCAAAATGGCGATCGGAGTGTGCCCATATCGCTCAAACCAAGAAAGGGCTATGATCCCCACTAAGTTGCCGAGATGAAGACTATCTGCCGTCGGATCAAATCCGATATAGACGCGAATGGGGGTCTCTACGTGCTTGACAAGCTCATCACTTGTCATTTGATCAATAAAGCCCCTCTCTAAAAGAGTTTCGATGACATTCATGGGGAAGATTCTATCTCATTACAAGATATTTTTCTTGCAATTTCTTGTACCTTGCGACTTAAAGAGGCCGCATTCTGATTCTGATCAAAGAGGCGGATCTCCTTATTTTTCAAAAGGACTCGAGTTTGCGAATGGGAAGCGATCCACTGATGAATCTTTTCGACCGTTTCTTTCAGTGCATCGGGGGTGATGAACCGTTCTTGCTTTGCAAAATGTTTGCGGAGTTTGTCTCGCGCTCTTTGGGTTTTGGCGCTCTCTGGCGCTATTCGTTTCCTGTCTCGCACATGGAACATCATACAAATAATCCTTTTAATTTTCTACTCTATTTTTTATCCTCTTGAGAATGGAGATAGCTAAAAAAGCAGCAGGATCGGTCGCCGCCGATTTCGTCGAAGATGGGATGATCGTGGGACTTGGAACCGGAACAACCGCCGCCTACTTCATTCAGGCGCTTATCAAAAAAAAAAAGAAAATCTGCGCTGTTGCAAGTTCTCTTCGCTCTCAAGAGATGGCAAAAGAGGGGGGTATCCGGGTTCTCGACATCAGCGATGTCTCGCACATTGATCTCACCGTCGATGGAGCCGACGAAATTGATCCACAAAAAAGGATGATTAAAGGAGGCGGAGGAGCCCATGTGAGAGAAAAAATTCTGGCCACATCGAGTCTACGAATGATCATCATCGTCGACGAAACGAAACTCGTTCCTCACCTAGGACGAGGAAAACTCCCCGTTGAAATTGTCCCTTATGGAGCCAAATTCACAAAAGAGAAACTTGAAAAAATCGGTTATAAAGGCCATTTTCGAACCGGCGCAAATCTAAACAATGAACTCTTCGTCACAGAAAATGGGAACCTCCTCCTCGATATTACATTTTCCCATCCATTGCAATCCCCAGAAAAAGTGGAGCGAGAAATCATCCAAATCCCCGGAGTCGTCGATACTGGATTCTTCTTTAATCCCATCCAACACCTGATCGTTGGACAATCAGACGGAACCACCCTCCTCCAATGAAAAGATGTATTAGTATTTGATATTGAATCTGTTTTGAGCGAGCTTGAGGATGGCCGCAACAGCGTACTCCGCATCCTCTCCGGCTGCCTCCACCATGATCCTGGAACCACGACCTGCAGCCAACATCAAAATCCCAAGGATCGATTTTGCATTTACCGCGTAATCTCGGTAGCGAAGAAAAATCTCCGCACCAAAATGAGCTGCACACTTCACAAGTTCAGTAGAGGGACGGGTATGAAGCCCCTTGTCATTTAAGACAACAAAGATTCCTTTAGCTCTTCTTTTCATTTTTTGCGTAAAAGTATAGAAAGAGTTACTCCATATCGGAATATTTTGCAACTCTTACAATATCGCTCTGAGCTGATCGAGCAAGTCTTTAAATCTCTTGAGCGCTGCATCGACAGGTTCCGAGGAAGTCATATCAACACCCGCCTTTTGCAAGAGATGGATTGGATAGTCACTTCCCCCCGAAGAAAGGAACTCGATATACCGATCCCGCGCTTCGGTTGACGCCAACGCTTTTTGATTCAATGCCATGGCAGCACTCAGCCCGGTTGCGTATTGATAGACATAAAAATTGGAGTAAAAATGGGGAATCCGGGCCCACTCGATCTCAAGTTCTGGATCGTAGGCTAAATCTGGACCATAATAGTCCCGATTCAATTCAAGATACTTTTGTTTAAGGAGCGCCGGCGTAAAAGGAGTCCCTTCTTCAGCCCATTTGTGCATCTGTAACTCAAATTCGGCAAACAGGGTCTGACGGAAAATAGTCGCTCGAATTCTTTCCAACTCATCATTGATCAGATAGGCAAGCTCTTTTTTGTCTTTTGCCTTCTCCTTCATCAAATTAAGAAGAAGAAGCTCGTTGAAGGTAGAGGCGACCTCTGCGACAAAAATAGAGTAATCAGCATAGATGTAAGGTTGGGTCTGACGACTCAAGTAACTGTGCATACTATGCCCCGCTTCGTGAGCAAGCGTCTGCACATCGCCAAAATTCCCATGAAAATTCATTAAGATATAAGGCATGCTGTCGTAACAGCCACTTGAATAGGCACCACTTCTTTTGCGGTGATTTTCAAATACGTCAACCCATCGATCTTGAGTCAGCCCTTTTCGAAGGACCTGTTGGTATTCTTTCCCTAAAGGAGCTACCGACGCAACAACTACCTCACACGCCTCTGGATAGCTCATTTCCATTTTCACTTCGCTCACCAAAGGAGCATAGAGGTCATACGTATGGATCTCCTTGAGTCCCATCTGTTTTTTTCGAAACGCGATGTATTCGTGCATGAGAGGAAGATTCTTCCTAACAGTAGCGATCAAATTTGTATAAACAGAAGAATCGACTGCTAGAGGAAAAAGAGAAGCCTCCAAGCAGGTATTGAACTTCCTTGCCTTTGCAATAAAAAGATGGGTTTGGACATGTCCTTGCATCAACTCACAAAGGGTGTTCGTGTGGGCCTCATACCCTTTATGCAAATTCTGGAAAGCTGTCCTTCTCAACTCTCGATCAGAACTTCTTAAGTAAGTGAGATAAGAACCGTTGGAAAGAGGATGATTGACTCCCTTAGAATCGACAGCAGGAGCAAAAGAAAGGTCGGCATTATTGAGAGCTCCAAATGCTTTGCGAGAACCGTCAAGAGCATTGCCGCTGAGAGCCAAAAGCTCTTCCATCTCAGGAGAGAGCGTATGAGGGCGCATCCGTCCCAACTTTTCAAGATAAAATCGATACTGCTTTAAAGACGAGGCCTCCAGAAGAGAGTGATACTCTTCATCTTGCAAAGCTAAAATCTCTGGCTCTACCCAAGAAACCTCCTGCTGAAACGCGTGGATCAACGTTGAGATGAGACCAAAATCGCGTTTGAAGGTATCGTTGCCCAGATCTTCGTCAAGACGCAAATGAGCATAGACATACAATTTCTCTAATTTCCGATTCACAGAAAAATAATGATCAAAAAATTGAGCCGCCACAACAGGGTCTTTCAGTTTGCCCTGATAGGATTTCAGTTGAGGAAAGTAAGGGGTTTGTCTCGCCCCCTGCACTTCTGATAACTCTCGCTTCCAGGCGTCGGGATTGGTATAAAATGCACCCACGTTCCAACGGTCTTTTTCGGGGATCTCATCTCGGGTCTTCGGCATCTCAGCTTCCTTTTTTAATATATTGATATTCATAGAATTAGACGGATTTTCCGCCAACACACCAGAGGAAACTCCTCCCATCATTAGCAGTTGAATCATGCGTTTGCTAAATTTGTTTGCGTTAAATCGAGTCATCGGCTATATTCCCTCTTAGAAATAAATCGAACTCTTATCGGAGAGAAAAATCTCTTCGAAAGAGAAGATACTTAAAACATGGAGATGATAACGTATGGCACAACAAGCTGCAAAGAAAAATTCGTTAAAACCTCTTGGGAACCGAGTTCTTGTTCAGAGATTGGAGCCCGAAGAAAAAATGAAGGGGGGAATCATCCTTCCTGATAGCGCAAAGAAAAAGCAAGAAAGCGCCAAAGTGATCAGCGTAGGTCCTGGCAAAAAGCTCGATGATGGGAAAACGATTCCGGTTCCTGTGAAGGTAGGCGACATCATCTTGATGGACAAATACTCAGGACAAGAAGTGACTTTACACGATGAAGAATTCATCATCGTTAAAGCAGACGACATCATCGCAATCATCGAAGAATAAAAATAGGAAATGAAAATGGCACCAAAAAATATCAGATTTAAAGAAGACGCTCGTCAAAGAATGTTAAAAGGGGTGAAAACCCTTGCCGCCGCCGTAAAAGTAACCTTAGGTCCTAAAGGGCGCAATGTTGTGATCGACAGCAAATTTGGGTCACCTAAAATCACAAAAGACGGTGTGACAGTTGCGAAAGAGATCGAACTTGCAGATAAGCACGAAAATATGGGCGCTCAAATGGTCAAAGAAGTGGCCAGCAAGACTGCCGAACAAGCAGGAGACGGCACCACAACAGCTACTGTGCTTGCAGAAGCAGTTTATGGGGAGGGCTTGCGCAACGTGACCGCCGGAGCAAACCCAATGGAGATCAAAAAAGGGATTGAAATTGCGGTGAACGTAGTCGTCGATGAACTTAAAAAATTGAGCAAGCCAATTAAGGACACAAAAGAGATTGTCCAGGTAGCTACAATTTCCGCAAACGGAGATGCAGACATCGGCTCAATTATTGCAAAAGCGATGGAAAAAGTGGGCAAAGATGGAACCATTACCGTCGAAGAAGCTAAAGGATTTGAAACTACTCTGGAAGTTGTCGAAGGGATGAGTTTCGACCGAGGCTACACTTCAGCCTATTTCGTCACCAACTCAGAAACACTTGTCTGCGAATATGAGAATGCCTACGTTCTCATCTACGAGAAAAAAATCTCTTCTATGAAAGAGTTTCTTCCCATTCTCCAAGCGGCTGCGGAATCAGGCAAACCGCTGCTCATCATCGCTGAAGACATCGAAGGAGAAGCTCTCGCCACTCTCGTAGTGAACCGTCTGAGAGCAGGTCTCAAAGTCGTCGCCGTGAAAGCCCCTGGTTTTGGCGACCGGCGCAAAGCCATGCTCGAAGATATCGCTATCTTAACCGGCGGCCAGTTCATCAGCGAAGAAATCGGTCTGCAACTCGAGAAAGTCACTCTCGATATGCTCGGGAAAGTGAAAAAAGTCATCGTTAAGAAAGATGATACAACACTCATCGATGGAGCTGGTAATAAAAAAGCAATCCAAGAAAGAGTCGCCCTTCTCAAGCGACAGATCGCTGAAGCCACTTCCGACTACGACAAAGAAAAACTCCAAGAAAGACTTGCAAAACTTTCAGGAGGCGTCGCAGTCATTCGCGTTGGCGCTGCAACTGAACTCGAAATGAAAGAGAAAAAAGATCGAGTGGATGATGCAAAAGAAGCGACCAAAGCAGCTGTCGAAGAGGGAATCGTGCCAGGCGGAGGAACTGCACTCATTCGATGCATTCCCGCTCTTGAAAAAGCGATCACTAAGCTCACAGGTGACGTCAAAATTGGCGCGGAAATCATTGTTCGATCGCTCTCTTATCCTCTGCGACAAATTGCAGAGAACGCAGGGAAAGAAGGATCGATCGTCGTCCAAAAAGTTGCCTCCATGGAGCTTCTCGAAGGATATGACGCAAGAGAAGACGTCTACGTCAACATGGTAGAGAAAGGGATTGTCGACCCGACGAAAGTTGTCCGTTGCGCACTCCAATTCGCCTCTTCCATTGCGGGACTCCTCCTCACAACAGAAGCGATCATCACAGAAGAGCCGCAGGAGAAACCTGTACCAGCTCAGGCTGGCCCAGGCGAGATGGATTACTAACACCATCTCTCACAAGGGCTTAAGGGGCATCCCTTAAGCCCTTCTCTCTAGAGGGAATTGCAAAAATAGGCAATTCTGTCTATATGAGAATGCTATGCGATGGAGTTCATTTCTTTACTTTTTCATCGGAGCCGTTGTTTTCATTTGGCTTCTTAAAGTGCCATTCCTCTCCTTTTACCTAACCCAAAAACTCAGAGTACCTATTTCCTTGGACTGGATTTCAATCTGGCCCAGAGAAACAGTGATGACCCGTTTTCAGATCGATAACCCAGCAGGATTTCCTTCAGGGGCAGCGCTTGAGGCAGATCGGGTAAAAATCAGCTACAATTGGAGACAACTCCTGAGTAAAGAGTCGATTATCGATCGGATTGCAGTGGATACAATTCATCTCTACATCGACTTCACCAACGGAGATCAATCCCGCAATAATTGGACAGCGCTTAGCGATGAAATGCCAAAAAGACAGCCCGGAAAAAATTATCTCATTCGAGATCTCATTTTTCGCAATTTCACTATTGAAATCCGAGGGCTTGGAATCGCTGACATCATCCGGCATGTCGACTTTCTCGAATTTAGCAACGTGAGCAGTGAAGATGGATTTCCGACCGAAGAGCTTATCCATAAAATGTTTGGGAATCTTGACTTAGGGAAATTCATCGAGGACTCTTTTAATCCTGTTCACCTCATTGAGGATGCAGCAGATCCCCTTAACCTGTTCGGTCAATAATTGCATAATTTCCCCAAATCATTTATGAAGAGGAAAGATGCGCAAGATTGTTTTATTTGTCTTCTTTCTTATTTTGACCTTCTTACTTCTCGGTCTTTTAGTTTGGGAAGGGAGATCTTCTGTAGCAGCCCATTTTCTCTCAGGAGAACTCAAAGTTCCGGTCTCAATCCAAGAACTTGACATCACAAAAACACAGATCGACGGAAGCCAACTGTGGATTGGGACCCCCAATCGCTCTCGAACGCACACCTCCTTCTCTGCTGAGGCAATTGAAATCGATACAGAGGTGCTTCATCTCCTTTCCAATCCATTGCTCATCGATCGAATTGAAGTGCGCGATATTTTTGTAGGGATCGAATACTACGCAAACGGAGAGACCAACTGGGATTCTTTGCTCAAAGAGCGCTCCTCTTCAGTCAAAAAAGACTACCTGATTGGAACTTTGGTTCTCGAAAACTTGAGTATCGAAGTGACCCAAGCGAATGGACAAAAAAAACGATATCCGAAAATCGAGCGAATGGAATTCCATGATATCAGTAGCGAAAGCGGCTTCCCCATAGATCAAATCGAAAAAGCGATCTTTAAAATGATGATGAAAGAGATTTTCCAAAAATTCAATCTCCTCAAAGACATTCCTGGAGTCTCTAATTCCCCGCTCAAATATTTGATCCCTTTAAAATAATACCATGTATACTCGCTCCACTCCAAAGATACCTCAAGAAAACCGAATTTAAAGCATCAAATTTTCAATAAAAAATTGTGGTCAATATTGTGAATTAATATTAACCCCAATTTTTTATTGAAAATTTGATGCTTTAAATTCGGTTTTTTGGGCATCTTTGGAATGGAACGAGTCTATACTCGTATTGAGAAATTTTTTGAGTATCAAGATCGTTGCAAAACCACTTCCAAATGGAGTTTTGCAGCGATCTCTGCTATTTTGAAAAGGAGATACCCTCTATAATAGCGTTCGAGAGAAGGGCCATTTGAAAACACAGACAACCAAATTCTATAGTTGGGCCATGACCAAGGCGGAATCAAAAAGATCACCTCTTTGGATTACGCTCCTTTTTTTCCTTGAAATTGCCCTTTTTCTCCCCCTCGATGCAGTTCTCATGTTTTTCTGTTTACAGAATCGAAAAAAAGTCTTTCTTTACATCGTCTTAGCCACCTTAGCCTCCACGGCAAGCGGCCTCATTGGATATCTCCTCGGCCATTTCCTGTGGGATATAATCAGTCCTTATATCGTCCCCCACCTGATTTCGGCCGCTACATTTGCCCGTTTTTCACTCCATTTTCAAGCCTATGAGAGCTGGGCTATCTTCGTTGGCGCCCTTATCCCTTTCCCTCTCAAGGTATTAACTCTCTCCGCTGGAGTTTTTCATCTAGGCGTACTTCCCTTTGTCACCTATTTTATGAGCGCAAGACTCATCCGATTTCTCCTGATTGGAGGCTCTATGCTCCTCTGGGGAAACCAAGTGAAAACCTTTCTGGATCGTCACTTCCATCGGGTGATTTTATTGATCGGCGCAAAAGTGGCCATCGCATTTCTCTTCCTCTGGGCTCTTGCAAAATAGTTGCAAAATCAATTTATACCGGAAATGATTCAAAAGTCGGCTTTTTGACCCTGCCAAAAAGCTGATCCTTCAGGTTGTTTCGGTATACCTCTCTAACAAAATTTAAGTTTTAATTAAATTTTTACTCTATTTAAAATCTTCTCAACTTTTCATTTGGGGAGCATCAATATGTCAATTTTACCAACATCAGAGCTGCGAGTTGTTCAGTGGGAAGGGCAGTTTTCTCCTTGTCTTAAGCAAGACGGCCCTATCATGTGGGTGAATCCCGAAGCACTCATTACAGAATCTTGGCAACAGACATCTCCATCTGAACGACTTGCTTCAGGAGAAACCTGGAAAATTTGCACAGGCAAAATTGTTCAAGGGAAATTCAGTCTTACAAATCTTTCTTTTGTCAATGGATCCACATACAAAGGAGAAACCCAGTTCGTTTCTTATCTACAGAATGAACAGGTACAACCCCATGGCTCGGGGATCTGGGATCAAGAATCAGATAACATTTTGATCGAAGGTTCATTTATTAAAGGGACCCTTGACCGAACAAAAAAAATTTCTTTTCATCTACCCGACGGATCTCTCTACCAAGGTTTCGTAGATGATCATAATCGACCCCACGGTAGAGGAAAGCTCGATTACAAGGGAGCAATCATCAATGGGGATTGGGAAACAGGATGTTTGAAAGTCCCTATTGAAGAAACCGGGTATTCTCAAGCGAATCTCTACGAGGTCGATCCTGCTGAGGGAGTTTATCTCGTTCAAGGACCGCTTACGTGGGATCTATCCGCCTTCGATGTATCGGCTGGACGCATAGCGACGAATAACAAAGAAACCGTTCTCTATTACCCACAAACGTCCGAAGGGCAAAAAATTTACCGAGGTCCTATAGATGAAACACGGAGGCCTCACGGAAGCGGAGAAATAAGTGAGCCAAGTGGAGAACGTTGGTGCGGACGATTTGCTCATGGAGTACTTGAAGAAAGGCTCACCGCCTCGTCGTATCCATATAGGAGCACGATCCATTAAGAGATCGTAAAGAAATAGGAGAGCTTATACTCGTTCCACTCCAAAACTGGGAATTTGATGTTTTAAATAGAGCAGCAGGCAAAAAATGTACAACGCCAAAATTATAAACAAATTTTAAATGTTTTTTAAACTTTTTATTTAAAAAAAAACAATTTGAAAAAAATACAAAACCTCCGATAGCCTTTACGGAATGCGTTTTAAGGAATGAACTTTATGACTCCTATATCCTCAAGTGGAAGACCTCTGATCTCCGTCAAGCAAGCGAATGGGTGGAGCTGCAACACTGAAACACTCCGACCAAGAGGATCAGTTGAGATTCGAACTCCTCAAGGCGCATTGATAAAATGTATCGTAAATGAAAACGGAGATGTGGATGGGGACTCGATTTCGACCGTAAAGCAAAGATTCCTCTCAGTCAAAGAGATACAAAGATCTCGTCCTGATTGGACCGTTCCCAATCCATACACTTCCTCACAGCAGAGCCAAGTCCGATCTCTCGCTTTTTCAGGAAGAATTGATGCTCTACTCAAGCAAAACGGTCCCATTGCATTAACAAATTATGAAGACAGTCAAGACCCTTGGAGATCTTTCTTTGCAAATGTGGTGGACGGTCGGTTAAAGAATGCCAGAATTGTTTGGGGAGAGAATCATGTCTATGATGGAGAAGTTAGATGGATTACCTCATCGAATGCCCCGCCTAATCAAACAGTAGTACCTCATGGACACGGGATCTTGAGGAAACCTTGCGGAGTAATCCTGGAAGGGGTCTTCAATAAAGGGGATTTAAATGGACAAGCCACTATCATTGATCAGCATAACAGAACATTCCGAGGAGAAACGAAAAATGGAGAACCTCATGGGTGGGGATCTCTCTGGAGGGGGAAAAATCAAAACGAGAGGATCCTTCACGGCTACTTTGACGAAGGAAAAGTAAAAGCAGGCCAAAAGGCTACACTCTATTATCCTGGTGGTGTTATGTATCACGGGACGTTGTACGAAAATCCCGTAGACGGCACATTTATCGCCCATGGTTATGGAATAATCAAGTTCCCGGACGGGCTTTCATGCAAAGCCTCGTTTTGCCATGAAAACTACGACACAACAAAACCAATCCAAATCGATTACCCGGAAGGAACTTCCTATAAGGGGATGTTTAAGATCGTCGATAAAATCCCCGTGCCACATGGGCATGGGCGCTTTACTCTACAAATTCACCACACCCTCGACGCGGAATTTATCGAAGGAGAATTTGATATAACAAAACCAATCCAAATCGATTACTTCGACGGAACTTCCTATAAAGGGATGTTTGAGATGGCCGGTAAAACGCCGCAGCCACATGGGAAAGGGCGTCTCATTCTACAAACTCAACAAGCCTTCGAGACTGACTTTACCGAAGGAAAATTTGATATAACGAAACCAATCCAAATCAATTACCCAGACGGAACTTCCTATAAAGGGACGTTTAGGATGGCCGATCGATATCCAGAGCCACATGGAAAGGGGAGCCTTACTCTAGATACTCAACAAGTCTTGACTGGGAATTTTTTCCATGGAAAATTCAAAATAACTCAGGCAACGGATACGCCAGGAAAAGAACTACTCACTTTTTACAAGACAGGCCCCGAAGGAGTCACTATCTACCACATCACTTCTACCAATGAGGCTCTCGATTTTCAGCACGCCATAATCTGCTATCCTCGAGGATCCGACAAGAAAAGATACGAAGGCGCCTGTAAACCCAGCGGTGAACTCCACGGCTTCGGCACCCTGGAAAAAGCAGACGGAACTAAGATTTCTTGTGCATTCTTCGAGGGGTCTCCTCTACAATAGTCTTTTTGGTATGATTTTTTGTAATGCATTTAGACATCTTCGAAAAACAGCTAAAAAAAAGCGGTTTTCTCTCTATTGCCGGAGTCGATGAAGTAGGACGAGGACCGCTCGCTGGCCCTGTTATGGCGGTTGCCTGTATTCTCCCCGATCCCTTCTTGATTAACGGGGTTAATGATAGCAAAAAAATTTCCCCCTCAAAAAGAAAAAGCATTTACGAAGAACTCATTCGATGTGTCTCTTTTGGCGTAGGAGAGGCCTCTGTCGAGGAAATCGATCAGATCAACATCTTTCAGGCGACTCTTCTTGCCATGCAACGAGCCATTGCAAAAATCCCCCAAAAACCCGATTACCTTCTCATCGACGGAAACAAGCTTCCATCTACCTCCATTCCAGGAAAAGCTGTGGTGGGTGGTGATGCTCTCTGCCTATCGATCGGAGCTGCGTCTATTATTGCGAAAGTAATCAGAGATGAAATAATGGAGAATTGGGACAAAAAATGGCCCGAATATGGATTTGCTAAGCACAAAGGATATGGGACTAAAGAGCACTTGGAAGCTCTTGCTACATGGGGCCCTTGTCCTCTCCACCGGAGAAGTTTTTCTCCGGTGAAAGAATGGGCTTCTTTAGTTCGCTGAAGCTTCTGGAGCAGGAACAGACGCGGGAGTTTCTGCTTTATATACTTCGCGCAATTTCGCCGATTTTCCTGATCGTCCTCGGAGATAATAGAGCTTCGCTCGTCTCACCTTCCCAGATCGGATCACTTCAATACTCGCAATTCTTGGGCTGTGGATCATGAAGACTCGATCCATACTCGAACCATACGCAGTCCGGTAAACGGTAAAGGTCTCGCTAATCCCCGTTCCTTTTTTCGCTACAACGGTGCCTGTAAAGGCTTGGATACGCTCTTTTTCCCCTTCGATAATGCGGGAATTCACACAAACGGTGTCCCCGATTTGAAAAGAAGGAGCATCCTTCTTCATGTATTCTTCTTCGATTTCTTGAATGATAGGTGCTTTACTCACTTGAACATTACTCCTCGGACTAAATCGGGACGAACCCGGCCTGTTTTTTCTATTGCTTTATTTTTCCGCCATTTGCGGATCTCCGCGTGGTTTCCCTCGCGAAGGACTTGAGGGACTTCCATTCCCTCGAACACTTCGGGTCTTGTATAATGAGGTCCATCAAAAATTCCTTCCTGAAAAGAATCTTCTGCAACCGCATCGGGATGACCCACCACTCCCGGAATAAACCGAGAGACCGCATCGACGAGGACAATCGCGGCGGCGCAACCACTTGTTAACACATAATCGCCAATGCTGATCTCCTCATCGATCATGGTAAGGACACGCTCGTCTATCCCTTCATAATGGCCGCAAAGCAGCACAATATGGTCAAAGGAAGAGAGCTCCTCACATTTTTTTGCGTTAAGTACACCTCCCTGGGGCGACAAATAAATCACCCTGGAATGGGGCTTCCTTACACTCCGAATTGCATTTGCCACTGGCTCTGGGCAAAGAACCATGCCAGGGCCCCCTCCAAAGGGGCGATCGTCCACTTTTCTCCGATTTTCCGCGAAATCGCGTATATCAGTGTGTCGTATTTCTAGAAGGCTCGCCTCTCTTGCTCGCATAATGATGCTCACATCAAAAGGTCCTCTAAAATAGGACGGGAAAAGGGAAAGGATGTCGATCTCCATTACTTTTTACGTTTTTCTCTCGCTTTTTTCACTTTAGCGACCTTTTTTTGAGTCATCTCTTGGATCACTTCAGGGGAAGTCTTGCCAACAAGAGTTTTAACTCGATCGCTGATTTGGGCTCCTAAATTAAGCCAATATTGAATTCTTTGCACGTCGAGAAAATAGTTCTTCTCATTCGGGCCAAATGGATTGTACCAACCCAATTTCTCTACATATTTCCCATCTCGTGGATGCCGAGAATCGGTCAGCACGATACGGAAACGCTGGCGGCTACTCGCCCCTTGTTGTCTCATCCGTATAATTAACGCCATGGATTACCTTTTAGTTGATTTTTGAATTCGTTTAGATCGGGCATACCAGAAAATCCTTTCCTTTTGCCCGGCATCTGTTTAAATAATTCTTTTACTCGAGAAAATCCTTTCACCATTCGGTTAACATTATCCAAGCTCACTCCGGAGCCTTTCGCAATTCTTTTTCGACGCAAATGTGAAAGTTCATCTTTCTCTTCTCTTTCTCGAGGAGTCATCGAGAGGATAATTGCCTCCATCTCCTTGAAGTGATCATCCGAAAAATCGAGATCACCAAGAGAACTCATCCCGGGGAGCATCTTGAGGAGCCCTTTAAAAGAGCCCATTTTCTTCACCATTCCCATCTGTTTGAGATAGTCATTATAAGTGAAGGTCGCCTTAAGGAGCTTCTCCTCCATCTTCTTCGTCTCTTGCTCATCGAAATGGGCTTCCGCCTTCCGAACGAGATTGATCACGTCGCCCATCCCCAAAATCCGATCGGCCATCGAACGGGGATGGAAAAGCTGGAAATCGGAAATTTTTTCACCGACTCCCTCAAATTTGAGAGGTTTGTTTGTCACCTCACGAATTGAAATCGCAGCGCCTGCGCGCGCATTTCCATCGAGCATCGTCAAAATGGTTCCTGTGATGCCCACCTTTTGATCAAAGGTTTGGGCCACCCGAACAGCATCTTGTCCTGTTGTGGCGTTCGCAACGAAAAGGATTTCTCTAGGGGATGTCAGATCGCGGATTTGTACGAGTTCATCCATTAGAGATTCATCAACATGGAGGCGACCAGCGGTATCGAGGATCAAAACATGGAAAAACTCTTTTTCTGCTTTTTCAAGCGCCTTTTTCGCCACCAGGACCGGATTTTTCTCCCCTTCGAGGATAAATACCTCAATTCCGACCGAAGATCCAAGCGTTTTGAGCTGCTCTACAGCAGCAGGTCTTTGTAAATCGCAAGCGGCGAGCAGGATTTTTTTTCCCTTTTCGTGGGACTGTATGTAAGATCCTAGCTTGGCTACCGTTGTTGTCTTGCCAGAACCTTGGAGGCCGCAGACTAAAATCGTTGACGGTTTACCTTTGAGATCGAGAGGCACCTCATTATTTCCCATCAAAGCGATGAGCTCATCATGGACAATTTTAATGAATTGTTGCCCCGGAGAGACGGTCTTAAGAGAGATCTCTCCTAACGCCTTTTCCTTCACTTTTTTGATGAAATGACTTACGACATTGAAGTTCACGTCAGCATCGAGAAGCGCAAGCCGAACTTCTTTCACAGCCTCGGAAATGTTCTCTTCTGTAAGGGATTTTTTCCCTGAAAGCTTCGAAAAAAGGTCTTGGAATTTCTCTGTTAAAGCGCCAAACATCTTAGGTTCACAATAAACATCGACAGTTTACTCGAGAAAGTTATTGCTTTTCAAGGAAAAAGAAACGATCTTTGCCCGACCAATCTTGGATCAATTCCTTTTTTCCCCAGACTGAAGAGGTAAACATTTTTTGAACCGCCTCTCCCTGTTTCCAACCAATCTCTAAGTAGATCTGCCCCTTGTGGTTAAGGAACTCTGGCGCCTCTAGAGAGATCCTCTCATAAAAATCGAGCCCATTCCCATCCCCTACAAGAGCCATCTTTGGCTCAAAATCACGAACCGAAGAATCGAGCGTTTCAAATTCAAGGGAGGAAACATAGGGGGGATTGCACACAATCAGATCCGTTGAGTTCCCTTTAAAAGGGGCGAAAAGGTCGCCCAAATAGAAGTGAACATCTGCCCCATTTTTGACCCCATTCGCTTTTGCTACTTCTAGAGCTTTTTCAGACAAGTCGGACAAAAAAACAGAGAGATGCGGAAATTTTTTCTTCAAAGAGATCCCAATACAGCCCGATCCTGCGCACACATCCCAAAGAGATTGTTGCACGCCCATCCTTTTCGCGATCAGATCAACCAAAACTTCCGTTTCAGGCCGTGGAATCAAAACGCGAGAGTCAACGAGAAAAGTAGATCCGAAAAAATCGACCTCTCCGATGATGTAATCGATCGGTTCGCCAGACACAAGCCGCTTTACCGACCCTCTAATAACACCAAGCTCCTTTTCTTCCATCGGGCGATCGAATTGGAGATAGAGGTCAATCCGTTTACACTTGAGGAGATGGGCGAGAAGATCCTCAATGAGCCGTCTCCCCCTTTCAATCCCTTTGTCTTGAAGAAATTGAGAAGAAAGAGCAATGACCTCGCCAAGCGATTTCATGACGATAGCCGTAGCTTGTGGAAATGGTTCACAAGAGGAACTGTGACCCCATCAAGATCCCCTTCCATCACACGGTCTAATTTATACAACGTCAAATTAATCCGGTGATCCGTGATCCGATTTTGAGAGAAATTATAGGTTCGAATTCGCTCCGAGCGATCACCACTGCCTACCTGGCTCAAGCGAACAGCGGACATCTCTGAGTGCGCTTTATTTCTCACCTCTTCAGCAATACGAGCTGAAAGAAGGCGCATCGCCTTCTCCTTGTTTTTATGCTGACTTCGCTCCTCCTGGCACGCAACCACCGTCCCTGTGGGGATGTGGGTGATGCGGACAGCCGAGTCCGTTCGATTCACATGCTGCCCCCCCGCTCCCGATGCTCGGTACGTGTCGATGCGCAGGTCTTTTTCTTCGATCTGAATCGGCTCGTCTTCACTCGGCTCCATCAGAACTGCCACAGTGATGGCAGAAGTGTGGACCCTCCCCTGAGTTTCTGTCTCGGGAACCCGCTGTACACGGTGAGTCCCCGCTTCGTATTGCATGAGGCGGTAGACATTCTGCCCTGATACCGAAAGGATATATTCTTTATAGCCCCCTAATTCAGAAGGAGAAGCAGAAATCACTTCCACCTTCCAACCTTTACTTCCGGCATAATTGAGGTACATCCGAGCGCAATCGGCGACAAAGAGAGCCGCCTCGTCACCTCCGGTACCCGCTCTGAGCTCCAAAATGATATTCCGGTTATCGTTGGGATCGGGAGGGACAAGGAGTTCTTCGAGCTGTCCAGAAAGAGTCTGGATCAACAGTTCAAGGCGAGAGATCTCCTCTTGCAAAAGGGAGATCATCTCAGCCTCTTTTTCGGAAGAGAGAAGTGATCGATTTTCCTCTAGCTCTTTTTGAGCAGAGGAGAGCTTTTCCCAGATCTCTTTTTGTTCAGAGAGCCGGGCATGTTCCTGAGAGAGCCCCCGAAATCTTTTCTGATTTTCAAAAACAGAAGGGAGGCCTAGCTCCGCTTCTATTTCCTGAAGGCGGGAGAAAAGGCGCTCTTTATCAATCACTTTTTCTTCTTAGGTGCAGCCGCTTGTTTTGCTTCTCTTTGCTTCTCTTCTTGTTTTTCCTGAGAAGCCTTTACCGCTTGGGTATTTCTCTCATATTTCTTCTTGAACTTATCGACACGCCCTTCGGAGTCGAGGAGCTGGTTGGTCTTCGTAAAGAAAGGGTGAGAGGAGGAAGAGATAGGGACTCTGCTCATCGGGTATTCTTTCCCCTCGAATTTTCCCTTTTCTTTCGGCTGAAGAGTACTGCCGATGACAAAGGAAGCTCCGGTGGAAGAATCAACGAAAAGAACTTCTTGATACGGAGGGTGAGTATTTTTTTTCATGGTCTTGTTCCTTTTAAAGGGAATAGGATAAACAAAAAAAGAGATTTATGCGAGGAAAAATCAAGGATTAGACTTTTTTTTCTTCCGGGTAACCTCGAAAAAAGTTTTGAGGAGAAGAGCTGACTCAGCCTCCAGAACTCTGGGGGTAATTTCGAGAGAGTGCATAGGGTGGTTGAGAGCGAAGAGATCGAAAAAGCTTCCATTAGCGCCTAATCGGAGGTCCGGAGCTCCCCATACAAGCCGGGAGATCCGGGAGGCCAAAATAGCCCCAGCACACATCGGACAAGGCTCCAGAGTACAATACAGAGTCGTCTCAGAGAGGCGCCAATTCTCAAGAGCGGTTGTCCCAGCTGTGATGCAGATCATTTCGGCGTGAGCCGTAGCATCTTGGAGAATCTCCACCTCATTATGCCCTCTTGCGATCACCTTATCTTGATAAACGAGAACAGCTCCGACTGGGACCTCATCTTTTTCGAGGGCCTTCTTCGCCTCTTTTAGGGCCTCCTTCATGAAATAGAGGTCACGATCGGAAGAGCTCATCGATTCTGCAACTGTTTCTGTAAAGAGCGGATCTGCTTTTTAAGCGCTTCGATCATCTCATCGTGCTTACTCACTAATCCAGAGAGCTTATCCTCGTACTTCTTTTCCATTTTGGCAAGCTCAACTCGATGTCGCTCTTCCATTTGAGAAACAGTTTCGGCAAGAGAAACCTTCTCCGTCTCTTCCCGTCTTTCATTCTCCTCTTTTTCCGCAGTCTTCCTAAGAGAGAGCAAAACTTTTTCTGGGAATACAACCCCATTCAATACGGAGAAGAGATACACTGGCAAAGCACCAAATCGAGAGACTGCGCCATCCAAAATTTTACGACTCTGTTCTTCGGTTAAAGAAGTGATCTCTTCAAATTCGGGATTGATCTCAGCTAAGAAGCTGGCGAAATGATCATAGATATCGCCGTGGCGGAAAACCCACCGATTGATCACCCACTCGGCAAGAGATTCGTCCTCTCCTTTCAAAAGTTCTTTTTGATAGACAGGAATGATTTCTTCGCTTGTCAACCGATTGATGGGGCGAGAAGAAAAATGGGCGCGATGAAAAGAGGGACTTTTAGAAAGGTGGTCCCCCTTAATTTCTTTTTTAATCGTATGGAGAATGTGAGAGATCCAAGGCTCAACGGTTTGAAATTTCTGCTTCATGATTCCTCTAGGGTTTCCGAAGGGAGGAATATAGCAAAAAAAAGTTCTAAAAGGCAAGGGTTGGAGAGCCTCGAGAGAGGAAATGTTGAATATTTATCGAATTTCAGCTACAATCTGGCCTATATAATGTCTTAAACCTCAGAGGAGACCATCCTCCATGTCTTTAGATAAAGGGACCAAGGAAGAAATTACAAAAAAATTTCAGTTACACGAGAAGGACACCGGTTCTGCCGATGTTCAGATCGCGATTCTAACTGAAAGGATTACGGAGCTCTCAGAGCACCTGAAGCTAGCTCCGAAGGACCACAGCTCACGGCTTGCCATGCTCAAGCTAGTAGGACAAAGACGTAAGCTGCTCGATTATCTCAATTCAACGGATACGAAGAGGTATCAAAGCCTCATCATCCGGCTGAACCTGAGAAAATAAACTTTAAGGGGAGGAATCTCCCCTTAATTTCTTTCTCTCTAAAAATCAACCACTTAAAAACCACCCCTCCAAGACATTCTCCCCTCCTTTTAAAAATGGATTTTTATACCCTATTTGTGTTAAAATCTTATTAAGTAAAAGGGATATCTATGACATCATCAGACCTACGCCGCTCGGGGTTCTCCAGTTCTGGTGGTGGCGTTTCACCTTTAAGAGACCCCTCTCCTCAAACCCAAGAAACTCCCCCATCACCACAAATGACAAGGCCTTGGAATTGGACACCAACTCTGATGGGAGCCCTGTCGCTCGCGGCCATCGGCGGATATGCGGCTTATCTCATAAAGAAAAGAGAATCTTTGATTCCCTTGGCTGGCGCTGCGCTAGGCGGAGGAGCTATCGGCTATCATTTAAAAACAGTTCAACACAGAGAAGAGAAAAGGAGACTGGAACAAACCCTCCGAGATCAGAAGAACCTTACTGATCAAAAAAATCTACAAATTCAACAAGCAACTCAACAATACAACTCTCTTTTAGACATATCCAAAAAGGATTCTGCACATACAGAACAAAAAATAAAAAGCCAAACCGAATTAATAAAGTTCACAGAAAGCAAATTAACCAAAGCAGAAGAAGAAATCAAAAATCTTAGTAAGTCATTGCAAGAAGAGAGCAAGCGCTGCAGAGATTTAAAAGAATCTGTCATTAGTTTATTCGATGAACAAGGAAAGCTCCTCAGACAAGTTGGGATCCTTCAAAAAACCATCGAAGAGTCAGAAAAAAAACTTAAAAAAGCAGAAGAAGATCTCTCTAGAACCCGCTGGCGTCGATTAGTTAATTTCATCTCTCCCATCGAAGCATCGTCTTCACCCCCTCCCCGAGAGGAAGGCCCACCTTCTCCTCATACCGAACGAGCAATATTCGTAACGAAAACCCCATCAAATGTGTCTCGTTCTCTAGAAGAAGAGAGACGCTGGAAATCTTTACATGTTGTTGACTTAAATCCAAGAGGAGAAACACCAACCGTGGGGAGCCACCACCGAGGGGAAACACCCAAACCACCGCATACCAAACGAGCAAGATTCACAACGCCCCCCCCAACAAATGTGTCTCGTTCTGAAGAGAGACGCCGGGAATCTTTACATGGTGTTGGCTTAAATCCAAGAGAAGGGACACCAACCGCGGGGCGCCCCCACCGAGGGGAAACACCCAAACCACCGGAGCCGAGAAGATAATGACAAATTCCATGCCCATTTCATCAGAGAGATCCTGTAGCTGGATCCCAAGCGGGAAACGCTCGCTAGGAATTGGATGTCTTTTTTTCGCCGCGTCTCGCCTCCCAAGCACCGAGAATCGAAAATTTGTCCTTACTGCATTCGGAGTGATTTCACTCTTGTTTGGGATGTATCGGTATGAGCGCGCCCTTACGGACAGGGTAGAAGCGGTAGAAGATCTATCCTTACGGGCCAGTTCAATCCAAATGGAATCGGGACTAGTTCATCGGCAACAAAATCAGGAAATAAGTGAGCTGCGACAGGACCTAAGCGATCGTCAAGACAGCATAGAGAGAATGGAAAGCGCTATCTCAAAGCTCGAACAAAAAATAGCTGACCTACAAACTCGAGCGACCCGTCAAGAAACAGACCACCAGTCACAATTGGATGAAATGCGAAAAGAAATTCAGGATCTTAGAAGACGACTCTCCCCAGAAGAAATTGAGAGAGACTCTTCCTCCAGTCACAGCTCATCCCGTGCCGAATCAACGCCGCGCTCTTTTCCTACTTTAACAAGAGGAACGCCTCGTTGCCTCTCGAGACCCGACCTAACAACTGCAGGACAAGACGTTCGTGGAGAATATCAATTAACACCTGTAAGAGTCCCGGAGCCAGTTCCCGTTTTAACGCCCCCACGCAAGTAATTTCTTTTCCCTCCGCCTTGTCTTTAATCGCCATTTTCTCTAAACTCTGAGCCTTTGCAGGCGACCATGAGATTGCGATCTTCTGTTCTCTCTTGCCTTTGTCAATCTTTTAGGAGTACTCATGTTCAATAAGCACACGATCACCGTCCCGGTTGGAAATAAAACCCTCACGTTTGAAACAGGAAAAATCGCTCGACAAGCCAACGGCGCCGTCATGGTCCAAGCAGGAGAAACAATGGTTTTCGCCTCCGCTTGCGCCTCCCCCGCTCCTGCAGAGGGGGTCGACTTTTTCCCTCTCCGAGTCGATTATCAAGAAAAATTTTCATCAAGCGGCAAGACGCTCGGAGGTTTCATCAAGCGAGAGGGAAGGCCTGCTGAACGGGAAATCTTGACCAGCCGTCTCATCGATCGTCCTCTGCGCCCCATGTTCGAAGAAGGGTACTACAATGAAGTCCAACTCCTCTCTTATGTTTTCTCCTATGATGGAGAGAACCTACCTGATGTACTCGCCATTTGCGCCTCATCCGCTGCCCTAGCGATTTCCGACATCCCGCTTATTAAACCAATCGGCGCTGTCCGTGTGGGAAGAATTGATCACCAATTCATCATTAACCCCTCTTATGAGCAAACCAAAAAATCGTCTCTTGACCTCGTCTTAGCAGGCACAGAAGACGCTATCTTGATGATTGAGGGGTTCTGTGATTTCTTGACCGAAGAGCAGATAATCGAAGCGATCGAAATGGGTCATAAAGAAATCCAAAAGATCTGTCGTGCTCTGTCCAATTGGGCCTCTAAAATCGGTCAACCTAAAAAACGAGACACTTTGCGAAAAATCCCCAAAGAGGTAGATCAAGCCGTGCTCAAAGCAGCAGGAGACCTCATTGAATCTGCCTTGCGTATATCGGCTAAACAAGAAAGAGAGCAGGCTCTCGGAGCGATCAAAGAAACGGTCCAGAAAACGCTTCTCCCAGAAGGGGCCGAGCCTACCTATTCAAAGAACGATGTGATGCAATCGTTTAAAAATCTCCAATCTTCTCTCATGAGAAAGATGATCCTGCAAGAAAAGAAAAGGATCGACGGCCGTGGTCTCAAAGATATTCGTCCCATTCATGTCGAACAGTCCATTCTTCCCAGAGCGCACGGAAGCTCTCTCTTCACAAGAGGAGAAACGCAGTCTCTTGCTGTTTGTACATTAGGCGGAGAAAACAATGCGCAGCGATTTGAAGATCTCCAAGGTGAATCTTCGCAACGGTTTTACTTGCAGTACTCATTCCCTCCTTTCTCGGTTGGCGAGGTGGGCCGAGTCGGTTCTCCTGGACGGCGCGAAATTGGCCACGGAAAATTAGCTGAGAGATCGCTTGCGGCTCTCCTCCCCAAACAAGAGGAATTCCCTTACGTCATTCGCTTAGAATCCAATATCACTGAGTCGAATGGATCCTCTTCAATGGCCTCTGTCTGTGGCGGCTGCCTCGCTATGATGGATGCGGGAGTTCCCATTAAACGCCCTGTTGCGGGGATTGCGATGGGGCTTGTTATGGAAGATGACAATTACGCGATCCTCTCTGACATCTTAGGGGCTGAGGATGCCTTAGGAGATATGGATTTTAAAGTAGCGGGAGACGCGACAGGAATCTCCGCTTTCCAAATGGACATTAAAGTCGAAGGAATTACGCCCGCAATCATGGCTGAATCTCTGACTCGGGCGAACGAAGGGCTCAAGCACATTCTAAATAAAATGTTAGCCGTGTGTCCCACTTCTCGTGAGGAGATGTCTTCTTATGCGCCTCGCATTGAAACAATCCAAATCAAACCAAGCAAAATCGGAACGGTGATCGGGCCTGGGGGAAAACAGATTCGCGCGATTGTCGAAGAAACGGGCGTACAAATCGACATCAATGATAGCGGTCTTGTCAGCATTGCCTCGACCAACGCAGAGGCCATGCGCAAAGCAAAAGACATCGTCATCAATCTCACCTCTGAAGTGGAGATTGGGAAAATCTATAAAGGAAGAATCACCTCGATTGTCCAATTTGGATTCTTTGTTGAAATCTTCGGAAAAGAAGGTCTGTGCCACATCTCTGAAATTTCAACGCACAGAATTCAACACATCCAAGACATTCCTTTCCGTGAAGGGGATATGATCGAGGTGAAGGTCCTCGACATCAACGACCGGGGGCAAATCAAGTTGAGCCACCGAGCCGTTTTGGAACAACAACAACACGCTCATTAATATGGAAGTGAGGATTCTCGCTAAAGAACTGATCCACCATGAGGGCAAGTCTGTCTTCGTCCGCGGATGGCTCAATAACGTGCGCCCCTTTGGTAAGCTCAATTTCTTGCTACTGAGAGACCGGAGCGGGCTCATCCAAATCGTGATTGAACAGAGCGAAGAATTCAGGAAAATCGCCCATCTCCAACCTGGATCGATCCTTTCGATCCGAGGAAAAGCGACTGCTTCGCAAAATAGTAGCCTCAAAGTAGAGATCACAGATCCTCGGATTGTGGTCGAGAATCCGATCTTAGAAGTATCCCCCGTTGAGTATTATAAGCCGGAAATCCAATCCGATCTCGACTTCATTCTCGATCATCGGCCGATTGCTCTCCGGAACCGAGAACTCCAAGCTATTTTTAAAATCCAGGCAGAGATTGCCCACGCCTACCGTCTCTATATGCATGATACGATCCAAGCTTCGGAGTACTTTGCCCCTAATATCATCGGCACTTCTTCAGAAGGAGGAGCCGAATTCTTCAATGTCGACTATTTTGGATATCCCGCTACTCTGGCCCAAAGCAGTCAGCTCTATAAGCAGATCATGGTCGGGGTGAATGAGCGGGTCTTTGCTCTGATGCCCTTTTTCCGCGCCGAACCGTCTCAAACTTCGCGCCACTTATCAGAGGGGAAGCAATTTGAGTTTGAAATGGGCTTTTTTTCCCACTGGCATGAGCTTCTCGATATCCAAGAAGGGTGCATCAAATTTATCCTCTCTTACCTCCATACCCATAGCAAAACTGAAATAGAGACCCTTGGAGCCAAGATCGTCCAAGCGCCCCCTCATATTCCTTTCCCTCGCCTCACCTTTGCCGAGGCACAAGAACTCTATTTCCAAAGCACCGGCATCGATGAGAGAAACGAACCCGATTTAAGTCCCGCCGCCGAACGGGAGCTCTGTGCTTGGGCCTTCGAAAACCAAGGAACCGACCTCGTCTTCATCACCGACTGGAAAACCGTAAAGCGCCCCTTTTACGCTTATCCAAAAGAAGAAAATCGGGAATTAACCAATACGTTTGACCTTCTCTGCGCAGGAACGGAAATCACCTCAGGCGGGCAACGTCGCCACACCTATTCTTCCATGGTCGAAGGAATCGAGATGAAAGGGATGAACCCCAATGACTTCGCCGATTACTTGAGCATCTTCAAATATGGAATGCCTCCCCATGGTGGGTTTGGAATGGGGCTTGAAAGACTCACCATGACTCTGCTCAAGCTCAAAAACATCCGGGAAGCCTCGCTTTTCCCTTCCGATACAAAACGGATTGCGGGGAACCGAATCAAAGCTAAAATCTTCTCGGGTGGAGAAAATATACGCAACGAGATCATCCGCCTTTGTCACAAAAACCAGTTTCCGATCAATCATGCTGTGCACGAGGAAACCCCTACATCAGAAGATGCGGCGCGGGTCCGCAAAACAAAACCCTCTGAAGGGATCAAAGCGCTGATTTTAAAAGGAAAAAGTACGAAGAAAAACTTCCAATTCAACATCCCCTCCCATCTCAAGCTCGATGTTAAGGTAGCTTCTGAAATCGTGGGGGAAAAATGTGAGTTTGAGGATCCCGCCGTGATCCTTGATCGATTTGGACTGCGGATCGGAGGAGTCCCTCCCTTTGGCAATCTGCTCAATATCGATAATTATTTCGATGAATCGATCAAAAAAGAGGAAAGAGCTGCGTTCAACTGTGGCCTAATCAACGAATCTATCATCATGGCGACCAAAGATTTGATCGCCATTGCAGACCCCAAATGGGGTCACTTCTCCAAATCCTAGCTGGAAAGGCTCGGGATTACCACTTACGTCCAAAGCCAAAGCCGATGAGGAAAGGGTTGACGTCAACGTGCACGTGCCCATTGACATTCCCCTGAAGATGAGCTTTCGTATTCATCCACACATACTTGACATCAACATTGAAGATCCAGTTCTCGCGAAAGAACCAATCCAGCCCCATTTGTAGAGCGGGTCCCCAGGAACTGTCGAGCTTCAAGTGAGTATCCCTCAGATCC